>CAYNJS010000010.1:0-24459 GCA_964397635.1 uncultured Gammaproteobacteria bacterium | reverse complement strand
GGTAGGACATTTCTATTTGGCTCAAAGTATGACATTTCTAAATGGCCTTGACAGGGATCCATATTGTCCTCCTTTTTACCCACGTCATTCCGGCCTAAGCCTGCCCCGTACCACGATACGGGGAGCCGGAATCTATCACTTCTTTTTACCTCTTACAAATGATAAACCGCCTGGACAAATTTTCTTGTCCAAGCGGCATGATCGCGCATATTATTTTGCAACCGTTACTCGGTTGCGACCAGATTCTTTGGATTCGTATAGAGCCACATCAGCCCTACTAATAAAATTCACCGGGGATGGATCGTTGCGGTCACACTCTGCAATACCGGCACTGATTGTGCATTCGAATTCCCCCTTCAACTTACACTGAAAAGTATGCTTTTCAATTGCCAAACGAATACGCTCAGCAAACAGTTTGGCCTGTTCAGCGGTAGTATTGGGAAGAAGAATAAGAAATTCCTCACCTCCGTACCGAAATGGCACATCTGTTTCCCTGATAATCTCCTTAATAAACATCGACAACTCTTTAAGGGCTGCGTCGCCGACCGTATGACCAAATCGATCATTAATCTTTTTAAAGTGGTCAAAATCAAGCATAATGATGCTCAATTTTCTGTTATACCTGGTAACTCGGCTCATCTCCCTGGAAATAATCTTTTCCATATGAGTCCGGTTATTAATACCAGTAAGAGCGTCTTTACCTACTTGTTCTTCAAGCTCAACTATTTTTTGTCTTAAACTTGAATTATTTTGTTCCAATTCCTCGATTCTTTTCTTAAAAGTCTCAATATTATTACTCATATCACTCTCCTCTATAGTGTTGTTTGCGTTGTTTTATATTGTAAGGCACGATAAAAAAGTATACTATTTTTTACCATTTTTGTCAACCCAGTTAAATGCCAGTTAAATGCCATATTGGCAATCCCTCCCTTTTTCAAAAATTTTCGAAGAAAATTGTTTAACAGGGTAAAACCAGGGTCAATAAAAAAGGCGGTTATCAATCAAGATAACTCGCCTTGTAGTCTAATTTATCAATAAAATTATTAAATATTGACTTTTTTAAGTAGAGCCCCGGAAACAGGAATAAGTGGTCCAACGCCAACAAGGTTCAGATAAACCTTTTGATGATGACCGGTAATCTCCCGGAGAGGAACTGGGTTACTACAAGAATGATCTGGGTCATCAAGGGAAAACCCGCAAATACACATAGCTTCAGGAATTCCCACTGTTGCCGACACATCATAGGCATGCTGTGGAAATCCCTTGTCAATAAATCTAACCTTATCTTCGTGCGTAAAAGTTTCTTTATTAACTGTCATAGTCTTACCCCCTCTTTATATTATAGGTATCATGGTTTGCTTGCCCATCAAAACTCTAAATTTTAAAATTAAGGTACGATAAATAACTATGCCTTGTTTTTATAATTTTGTCAACATGTCTAGGCTCTATAATATTAACGGTGGCGCAAAACTCTATTTAAGAGCTAAAATTAGCATAGAAAACGACTTTTCCAACTTAATACAAAAATTATATATTTTATTGTTATTTTTTAAAAAATCCCCCTCCCGCCTGCCAGCGCCTTGAGCGCAGCGATTGGCGGGCAGGTGTTCCCCCTTTTTCAAAGAGGGAGACTGTTTTGCTTTATTTTAGCTATTTTTTTATAGTTCCCTCCTTTTACAAAGGAGGGTCAGGGTGGATTTAATAAGGATAAAATGAGAAAATAACTACCACCGGTTTTGACACAGAGCCCATGTCTATGGTTATTCACCTAGAATGTCCATATAACTATTCAACTAGTCCATTTTGCTTTAAAGTCTCACTCTATCAAACACTTTTTTTAATTAAGAAACAGACCACCCCTTAATCCCCTCCTAACTTAGGAGGGGAAACATGTTTTCAAGCGCCCCCCTCTTTACTTCCATATTTTCAATTTTTACTGTTTTCTTTCTCTTTAATAATAGAGTAAAAACCAAAGCTAATAAATCCAAATGCTAATACATTAACAATATGATCTATGGATGATTCAGTAATTACCAACCCCAAATGGTTTAAAATATTAAAAATTTCCATTAAAACCAAAATTCCAAGTCCAATAGAAATAAATTCGAAAGACTTGCCCAGGCGACCGGCAAAAAGCATTGAACAATTCCAGCTTAACATAAGCGAAACAATCACGGCAATAAATAAAATAAACATTAAACCAATATGGAGCCAGTATTTTTCCGGCAAAAAATCAAAATGGGCGTGTGGCATCCCGTCTTGAGCAAAAACAGGAAATACCCATAAAATCATAATTACAACAATTAAAAATTGTAATTTTTTAAAAATTGACATAAATTTTATTTCTTATTACTAAATGCATAAATATCCCAATCCCACGTTAAGCCTCTTAAAATAGGTATCTTAGCAATAACCTTATCTACTTTTCGCAACAACCAAACAACTAACTTATTTTGCTTAAGGTTTTTTTTAGCAACTTTATTAATTAATATAATAAAATTTGTATAAACTTTTTCTAAATAATGGACCGGAGTTATTATAACTTCATCAAAATAAGGATTTAACATTTTATTAATCTTTACCTTAGTGAAACCAAAAGTTTCGTCATCGGCTATTGAAATCGGTATTTTTTTATCTTTTCTAATAAATCTCCTAACTAATTTGAAAAGTGGAAAGAAAAAATAATATTGCCAAGCAGCTGGCTCTTTTAAAATAATCAAACTACCCCCTGGTTTCAAAGCTCTATTTATTTCTTTAATAGCCTTTTTAGGATTGGGAATATGATGAAGCGAAGCCACCATGAAAACTATATCAAGCGAGGCGTCTTTAAATGGTAAATTTTCAGAGTCAATTACACAAAAACTCCCGCCATGAATATTGTTTTTTCTGGCCACTTCTTCGGCTTTTTTAACTGAACCATAAGAAATATCTGATTCAATTACCTGGTTAAACCCTTGTTTTAATAAATAAATTCCAAACCTGCCATCACCGCCACCAAGCTCTAATATAACTGAATCCTTGGGACTATCTAATATTGGACCAATAGACTTAATATGCCTTTTAGAAAGCGCTATCATTTCGCTTTCATTAAAATTTTTAGCCTTAAAATCGTAAGTTTCGATGTCGGCCTCTTTAACTGCATCGTCTTCTTCCTCAATATTTACACACTCATAAACACCTTCCTTTTTATTAAATTCTTTCTTAAAAATATTTTCAATAAAATTTGTCATATATTGTTTTTCTTTTTTTACTTTCTATTAAAGATCTTCTTATGCCACGACTTATCTTCTTTTTTCATCTCACTAAAGATAAAAATGTATAAAATCTCAAGACCAGCAAAGGTATTAAGGATTAAAATGGCAATAAACCAAATTAAATGCTTTTTCTGTGAAGCCTTCCACAGTGCTACCCCTTTCCAAGGAAGAGTCCAAAGAAGGGTTAAGAGTAAGAGCCAAAAATTTTCATCAATAAATTGTTCCATAAAATTATTTTTTAGTTATTATTCCGCCTCCCAAAAGCTCTTTACCCCTATAAAAAACAACGCTCTGTCCGGGAGTAACAGCTCTTTGAGGTTTGGTAAATTTAACAGTGTATTTGCCCTTCTCATGCCTGATAGTACAATTTTCCTTTGGATGCTGATATCTAATTCGCGCAGTACATTTAAGTGGCATTTTTGGCTTCTTCCCAGCAATCCAATTAACTTTCCTGGCAATCAACTCTTTAGAGTATAATATTTTATCGTCAAACCTATTAGTAACCCTTAAAACATTCTTTTTGTGGTCCATCTGTGCTGCATAAAATGGCCCTATTCCGCCAATTTTTATATATCTTCTCTGTCCAATTGTATAAAGCGGTAATCCTTCGTGTTCACCTACAACCTTCCCTTCAATAGTTATAATCGGTCCTTTTTTCATTTTGATATGTTTTTTAAGAAAAATATTATGATCAACTCCTCCCAAAAAACAAATATCCTGACTTTGACCATCTAAGGTTGGGAGATTTCTTTCTTTGGCCATTTTAATAACCTTTTCTTTAGGCAATTTCTCTAAAGGAAACATTAAATGCTTTAAAAGTGGTTGTTTTAAATTATACAAAAAATAACTTTGATCTTTTTTTAGATCATCACCTTCATAAAGATGAAGGATATCTTTAACCTTTTTAAGTTTTATATAATGACCCGTTGCTAAATAATTAAATTTTAACTCCCTAGCCTTTTTAAGTAATAATCCTAATTTTATCTTCTTATTGCAAATAGCACAGGGATTAGGGGTGTTCCCAATTGAATACTCATGAATAAAATATTCTATAACATCTTTTTTAAATTCTTTTTTTAAATTTATAATTTTAAAAGGGATTTCTAATTTTTTAGCAACTTCTCTAGCCGCAGCCTTATCTGGCTTCATATTAGCTTGACCCAAATCCATAAAAGCGCCTGTCACCTCAAAACCCCGCTCTTTAAGTAGAGCGGCTACCATCGAAGAATCAACGCCTCCAGACATTGCCACTAAAACTTTATTATTTTTATCCATAGTTTACAATTAAATTTTTACTGATATAATAAATAGGCTTATGGTATCACTATAAGTCTATTATATCTTAAGAAATCTAATTACTCAAATTTTATGTTAAGAAAAGCAGTATTACTTACTTTAATTATTATTACCATTTTTTCATTTTCATTCTTTGCCGGTAAAACCAATATGCCAGAAGCTCTGGCCGATATAATGTTCCAGGAACAAACCGACACAATTTCAGCCATTGAAAAAGCTAAAAAATCTGTGGTAAGTATTGTTACCAATCAAGAATTAACCAGCACAATTTTTAATGAGGATACCGGGCAAATTCAAATAAACTCTAATGTTGCCCAAACTTCAGGTGGAAGCGGAGTAATTGTAAACGAAGATGGCCTTATTATTACCAATAAACACGTAGTATCTAATGCAGAAGAAGAATATCACGTTATTTTAAATAACGGAGAAAAATATAAAGCAGAAGTTTTATCTTTTGACCCGCTTGAGGATTTAGCTTTAATTAAAATAGAAGCTGAAAATTTAAAACCAGCTGTATTTTCTAACTCAAGAGATTTAAAAGTTGGCCAAACTGTTCTAGTCCTTGGTTACTCTATGGGACGATATAGAAATTCAGTTAGTAAAGGAATTGTTTCTGGGTTAAACAGAAGCTTGGTTGCCTCTGTCCCTGGGGCTAACTCTATCCTTTTATCTAATATTATTCAAACTGATGCAGCTATTAACTCTGGAAACTCTGGTGGTGCACTTATTAACTTAAACGGAGAAGTTGTTGGTATTAATTCTGCCGTTGAAACATCTGGAGAAAATGTAGGTTTTGCAATTTTGTCTAACGTAGCCAGAAAAGCAATTAATAGCTATAAACTATATGGAAAAATAAAACGCCCTAAATTAGGCGTTCGATATATAATGCTCGATCCAGTTGTAGCAGAATTTACTGGCTTACCTCGAAAAGACGGAGCCTGGATACACTCCGGAACCGATGACCCGGCAGTAGTGCCGGATGCGCCTGGCGAAAAAGCCGGATTAAAAGAAAATGATATAATCTTTGAAGTTAACGCAATAAAGGTTACTGAGAATTTGCCCCTGGCTGAAATAGTTAGCTTCTATGAACCAGGCCAAACCATTGGCTTTAAAGTTCAAAGAGGTGAAAAAATTATAATCCTAAAAGCAACCTTAGAGAGTTTCGAGTAAGAACTCCGCCAGGCGTAGTCTGGTCCCGCCAAGCGGGGTCATCCCGTACACACTTACTCCCAGAGGGCTAATTTATAAATGATACGGGATCTAATTCGTAATTATAGAGTTTCAAGCAAAGCTAAAATCCTCCCCTTCTCCCTATCCAACAATTCACCGCTATAATCCCCGCTGTGAGCTACCTGACCTTGGTAGCTCGCTTTTTTTTGATCTAAATGTAAATTAAAAGTTAACTCCAAGCCATCATCATCTATATAAACATGAAACTTTGGATAATGGCTAATTCCCAATCTCCTAGAATAAGAATCATGAAAAGGATGATAACCTAAGTGTCTCATTAAAGTTTGAACATTATAACCCTTATCGTTTGTTATTTTGAATTTCATATTTGGCCTCCTATTAAATTATGTTTATCGTTATTATTAATTTTAACATTAATAATTTTATTTTGCATTTTCCCTTTATATTTAACGGTTAAATAATTATCGGTTAAGCCTAAAATAAATTTTCCGTCTCTGGTTCTGCCTTGTGGTAAAATCTCAAGGTCTCTGCCAATAAATTTTTTAGCGTAATTCTCTTCTTGAATTTCATTTAAGCCTCTTAATTTTTTACTTCTCCTCGCAATTGTATCCTTGTCAATTTGTCCCAACATATCATAAGCAGGTGTCCCTTTTCTTCGCGAAAAACTAAACACATGAATTTTAGAAAAATTTATTTCCTCACATCTTTGGTAGGTCTCTTCAAAATCCCCTTCTGTTTCCCCGGGAAACCCTACTATTACATCGGTTGTAATAGATATTTCTGGAATCTCTTTTTTTATTTCTTTAATCCTTTTTAAAAACCTATCCATATTATAAGGACGATTCATTAAGCTCAAAATTTTATCCGATCCATTTTGCAAAGGAATATGTAAATAATTACAAATCTTTTTTTCTTTTTTCATTAATTCTACCATTTCTGGAATTACCTCATTAATCTCTATTGAACTTAACCTAATTCGCTCTAGACCATCTATTTCAACTAATTCTTTCAGTAATATTGTTAAGTTAATATTTTCTAGAGAACCAATTCCATAAAGCCCTAAATGAATACCGGTTAATACAATCTCTTTATATCCGTTTTTTACTAGGTCCTTAATTTGCTTTACTACATCTTTACTGTCTCGGCTCCTAAGCGGCCCCCTTGCATAAGGAATTATACAATAAGAACAAAACTGCTGGCACCCATCTTGAATCTTTACCACTGCCCTGGACCGATTTAAAAACTTCTTAATCTTCATCTCTTCAAACTTCTCGCAACTTTCATACGGAGAAACTTCTTCAACTGGTTCAACATAATCATCGATTATTTGTAAAATCTTCTTTCTATCTTTTGTTCCATGGACAACAGAAATTTGAGGAAGCTCTTTGGCCCCAGTTTGCGGCCAGCATCCAGAAAGAATAATTTTAGCTTGTGGATTAGTTTTCTGAGCCTTATTAATCTTTCGCCTGGATTTAGTTATAGCGCTGTCAGTTACCGCACAACTATTTATAATATAAATATCAGCCTTGCCCGAAAACGGAACAAGCTCATAACCTTTTTCTTCTAAAAGGTCTCCCAAAGCTTGGGAATCATATTGATTAACCTTACACCCCAAGGTGCCAATGGCTATTTTCTTTTTATTACTCATACTCAATTATAGGTAAATCATCAAACTCGTTATTGTTTTCTTTTTTATCAAACAAATCCTCGCTTAACTCTTGAATAAACATCGAAGTTTGATTAATTGTATCATTAACAGTATTAATAGCTGGAAAGGTTAAATAAAGGTGATTTTTAGCTCTAGTTACTGCCACATAAAACAACCGTCTTTCTTCTTCTATCTCCTTTGGATTATCGTAAACTTTTCGATGAGGAAATTGACCATCAACCAAGCCAATCACAAACACGTTATCCCACTCTAACCCCTTGGCCTGATGAATAGTTGATAAAATTATTTTATCTTTATCATCCTCCTGGATTTGAACCATTTCTCTATTTGTCCCCTGTTTATTTTTAAAAGCTTCTGATAAAGCTACTTCAGATAAAAATTCATCAAGATCTTTATACTCACTAGAAAAATCAGCCAACTGATTAAGATCATCAGTTCGCTCCAAATAATTTTCAAAATTAGCTTTCAGGTAAGCTGAATATCCGTTTTTTAATATTATCATTATTGCCGATCTAATAACATCTTTTTCTTGTTTTATTAATTCTCCAATCGTATCTTTAATAATTTTAATACTATTTGAAACTTTACTGCTGGCTTTATATTCAAAATTCAGGGCAAAGTCTGGAAGACCATCTAACTTTTTAATCTCATTAAATATTTTACTAGCCGTCTGCAGACCCACCCCCTCATGAAGCATCAAAACCCTTCTCCAAGCAACCTCGTCTTTATAATTAGACAAAATTTTTAAATAAGAAACAATATCCTTAATATGTTTTTGTTCAAAAAATCTTATCCCTCCTCTTATTATATACGAAATTCCCTTTCTGTTTAATTCTAATTCAAGTTCCAGGGCCTGAAATACACTTCTAAATAGTACTGCAATTTCCTTTGGGTCTTCTCCGTTATCAATTAATTTATCAATTTCTCTTGCGATATACTTAGCCTGATCTCGGTTGTTTTCGTTAATTATAAAATGCGGCTTAAGATGATGAGCCTTTGTGCTGGTTAAATTTTTAACAAATTTATTTTGGTTGTTCATTATACTGGTGTTGGCCAACTTTAAAATTTGCGGAGTACTTCTATAATTAATTTCTAATTTAAATATTTTTGTTTCAGGGAAATTTTTGGGAAACTCTAAAATATTAGAGATCTCAGCTGCCCTAAAAGAATAAATACTTTGTGAATCGTCTCCCACTACCATAATATTGTTATTTTTTCCAGCCAAAATTTTTATAATTTCATCTTGAATCCTGTTGGTGTCTTGATACTCATCAACTAAAATATATTTAAATTGATTTTGCAACATTTCTCTAACTTTGGATTCTCCGGTCAAAAGCTTAAGCCAATTAATAAGCAAGTCATCAAAGTCCATAGCATTGGCCTTCTTTTTCTTTTCTCCATAATAATCAGCAATTGATTGGGCTAAGTCTATTTCTTTTTGATCTAAGTAATCATAACTCTTTTTCATTAAATCTGTTATACTTTTTCCCTTGTTCCTAGTATAACCATTTAAACTAAAAATTACTTTAGCCTTAGGGAAATATCTGCTCTTATTATTATCATCGACCAACTCATCATAACACTGCCTTAAAAGAACTAAACTATCTTCTCTATCTAAAATAGTAAAATTATTACTATAACCTAATTTAATGGCATATCGCCTAAGTAATCGGTTAGCAATATGATGAAATGTTCCACCCCAAATTCCTTTTGGATATCGGTCCAAATTTTTTTCCACTCTCTCAAGCATTTCTCGAGAAGCCTTATTAGTAAAAGTAACTAATAAAATATTTTCTGGCTTTATCCCTTGTTCAATCAGATAAGCAACACGGTAAGTTAAGGTTCTGGTTTTTCCACTTCCTGCTCCAGCCAAAACCAAAACCTGTCCATCACCATAAGTAACGGCCTTATATTGCTCTTCATTTAATTCTTTTTTAAAATCTGTTTTCATAAACATTAAAATTATTTTTCAAAAAAAACGGACATTTAAGTGAATAATAAAGGGTGACATTCTAGGTGAATAACCATATGCAAAAATGTACATAAAAAGGCTATGTAAAAACATTACATAACCTTAAAATATTTAAAACTCAATTTTTTGACCCGGCTTTAAAGTATTATCTTTTTTCTTTGGAGTAGCTTTAACGGGTTTTTGTTTAACTTCCTCACCTGAATCTCTATCGGAATCACTGCCTGCCCGAAATGAAATATTCGTTTCAAGCGGGCGGGCAGGTTTTTTTACTTCATTAACCTCTTCTTGCTTAGCTTCAGCTTTAGCCTGATAGTGTAGTTTCTTTTTTAGTTCATCTAAATTATTTTCATTCTTTTTTAAACTATCCAGACTCACGCCCCAATCCTCATCTTTTTTCCCTGGCTCCTTAATAACAACATACTCCCCTTTATGATTTTTTTCTATTATAAGATCTTTATTTTTCATCTTTAAAAGACAATCCTTACAAAATATTGGCCTTACTCCATCTGGTCTAAAAGATGTATTTGTATCAATTCCACAATAACTACACACAGCCTCAAATCCATTTTGTTCATTTTTAAAGGTAGTTTTAGAATTATTTCTTTTAGGCCCACCCTCTTGGTTTTTTTGTGCATTATCATTAGTTATCTGTTTATTGACAACTTCTTCCTTGCTACTAGCCCAACGCGCGATTTTATCTTCAACCTCTGCCTTAGGGGTTCCATATCTTTCCCTGGAAACACGAATAATTTTATCGGCATTTCCTTCATGCCTAATAAGTGGCGGCAAACCTTTAGCTGAAAATGGATCACTGGCAATTCCATCAATCATTAACTTTATATAAATATTATATTTCGTAATGTTTGTTAAATCTTCGGCTGTAAATCTTGGAGAAAATTCTCTTTCTAAAATTTCAGCGTCACTTGGACCAACTCTAAATGAAATTAAAGTTCCGACGTTACCAAATATAGCGGCCTGAACCTTTTCATCAAGCTGTTCAATATACTGATTAGTCATTGTTAAATTTAATCGGTATTTACGGGCTTCTGATAAAATATTAGCAAAGGATTCTGTGGCAAAGTTTTGAAACTCATCTACATATAAATAAAAATCTTTTCTGTCTTGTTCTGGAATTGATACTCTTTCCATAGCAGCCAGTTGAATTCTGGTAATCATCATAGAGCCAAGCAAAGCAGAGGCGTCTTCCCCCATTCTACCTTTGGACAAATTCATTAATAATATTTTTTGATTATCCATTATCTCTCCGATATCAATTGTAGATTTAACTTGGCCAATAATATTTCTAATCAAAGAATTAGATAAAAACTGCCCAACTTTATTTTGGATAGGACTAATTGCTTCAACCTGAAACGAACTAGAATATTTAGTATATTCATCTTCCCAAAACACTTTAACGATCGGATCATTGACTTGAGCTACAACTTTTTTCCTAAAATTTTTATCCACCAAAACCCTAGTTACCCCCAAAATAGTACTATTAGGATAATCCATCAAAGACAGGATTGCATTTCTGAGTAAGTATTCCAATCTTGGACCCCAACTATCGGCCCACAACTTTTTAAAAATACCAATAAGCCCAGAGGCAGCAATGTTTTTTGCTTCCGGGTTTAATGATTCAAGCATGTTAAAGGCTATTGGATATTCTGTATCAGATGGATTAAAATATACCACGTCATTAATTCTGTGCGGTGGAATAAAATCCAAAATCTTTTCCACAAAATCACCATGAGGGTCAGCCAAAGCTACCCCACGGCCAGCATGAATATCCTGATAAATCATGTTTTCCATCATGGTACTTTTTCCCATACCGGTTTTACCAATAAGATAAACATGACGCCTTCTATCATCAGTTTTAATACCAAAACGCTGACTTTTATTCCTAAAAGTAGTTTCGGCAAATAAAGTTATATCGTTGTCTAATAATTCATGATTTGACATATATTATTAATATCTGTCATTCCGGACGTAAGATCCGGAATCTATTTTTTTTATTTAGATTCCCGTTTCCACGGGAATGACATAAAAATTTTTTATACATTAAGCGATAGGTAAATTTTCTGGCGGCTCCTTGCTTGTTTCTTCTCCGCCGGCTGGCGGATTAAATTCTTTTTCAATTCTTCTTCCTTCTTCCTCTTGGCTCTCAATAGCAGTATCAGCGGCAAAAACTTCCTTAAATTCTGCTTCTTCAATCTCTTCTAAAGATTCTTTAAGTGGAATTTCAACTGTTTGAGGAAGATTTCCAGGTGGCTCAGCCTTTTTAGATTCAACCTTCTTAACAAGAGGCGCCCTGACAACAGTTGAGAGAGGAAAATGAAAAACAGTTGCTAGCTCTTCAGAATTTAAAATAAAACCTTCAGCAACCCCCAAGGAATTACTTCTTTGTTTAAAGGCATTAACAATATTTCTCTGCCTCCCCGAAAAACGTTTTTCATGAAAAAATAAAAAATCACTAGTTCTAGTATGCTTACTCTCTGGCATAAGACCATTAAATGGTCCTGCAAACTGTTTTATTGCCCCCACAGTAGCAGAAACACATCTTGGCGCAGAATAAACCCCCTTTGGAGCAAAATAAATTAATCTCATCTTCGTATTAAAGCCTATCTTTCCCATTTTACTTTCAATAGCTTTAATCTTTTCTTGTTCTCCTGGAGTTAAGTTCATGATGTTTAATTCTTTTGTCTCAGCTTGAACTGGCTTTCCTTCCACCCTTGGATTACCCATCATTTGATCAATTAATTCATTAATCCAACCAGTAAATAAAAATAATATACCATCTAAAAATCCTTTCTTCTGCCCCGAACTTCTTCCTAAAATTTTATTTATTTCTCTCTTACTTTTGCTATCCCAACCATAATCCTGCATCGTAACCACATACTGAAGCCATACATTTTCACCCTTCCTGAGAGAACTCATAATTTCCATTAAAGCGGCCATTGGGTCTTTTAATTCTTGGCTCAAAGAATGCTCAAAAAATGGATATGTTTGAATTGGATAAACCCAATTGCTACTCTCTATAAACTCAGAACCCCATAATTTATAATCCTCATTAGGAAATTCCGTTGGAGCAATATCCGTATAATCTTCCACTTCGGTAATTTCAGCATCTGGATACTGAGCATAGGTCGCAGCTTCAATTAAATCACGAAAGCGTTTTTCAGTATAAACTAAAAACTGAACATTACCTTCAATGCTTACAATCTCAAAACTAAATTTTGACTGGAAAGCCCCTTTTACCCACTTATCCCAACGACCTATACTACTATGCGCTCCAGCAATTTGATCAAACATATTTTCAACTGCCTTAGGGCTTTGTTCATTTTCCTTTGGTATATCAATGGCAAGCAAAGTATATTCAAGTGTTTCGGCATACTTATTTTGCCTGGAGTTAAGCCATATTATTTTAGCGCCAATAATTAAACCAATTAAAAAAAGCGGCATCCCTAAATATTTCAACAAAAAAAGACCCGCTGCTAGTGGGTTTTCCCCAATGTTTGCAATGTTCATCATCATTATGTCCATATTGTTTTTTATTATACCACAATCTTGGGAGTTTTCAATAAAAAAACGGGCACTCCACACCCGACAATTTTAAATTATATAACATCAACCTAATTTAAATCAAAAGAAAAAGTAGATGCTGGTTTGGTTGAATTGTGGATTTTGTTTATAAAGTGTGGAACTTGTATGGTTATAATAGCATATATTACAAAAAAGTCAACCCTGTTAAATAATTTTCGCAGAAAATTACGCTTATAAAAGCGTATTTAACTAGGGTCAAGATCCAGCAGCGCTTTCTCCTGCCAAATAACCTGTGCTCCAAGCAACTTGTAAATTATAACCCCCGCTTGGCCCATCTATATCCAAAACTTCACCGGCAAAAAATAAGTTATTAACTATTTTAGATTTTAATGTCCTTGGGTCAACTTCTTTTAAATCAATCCCCCCTGCTGTTACAACCGCCCTTTCAAAGCCACCCAACTTTTTAATACTAAATTTCATTTCTTTTAAAATTCGAATTGTATCTTTTCTCTCTTCTTTATTAATTTCATAAGCCTTTTTATTTTTATCTATCTGCAGTAATTCCAAAATAACATCTGCCAATCTATCACCAACAATTTTACTTATTATATTTTTATAATTTTTCTTACCTTTCTTTTGAATCTCCTGCCTTAAAATATTATCCAATTCTTTAAAATTATTTTTTGGAATAAAATCTATTCTTAATTCCACTTTATTTAAATTTAAATCTCTAAGAAATCTACTTAAATTATAAACCAATGGTCCACCAATTCCATCATGAGTAAAAATCATCTCTCCCTGGCCGCCAGTTTTCTTTTTTCCTTTTTCATAAATATTAATTTCAATATCTTTAAAACTAATACCTTGCAATTTTTTAACCCACGACTCTTTAGTTACTACCGGAACTAGCGACGGTTTTAAATCATTAATCTTATGTCCAGCCTTTCTAGCCCAAAAAAATCCGTCACCACTTGATCCGGTTGCCGGGTAAGACTTTCCGCCGGAGCATAAAATAACTTTATCTGCCTCAATGTCTCCTGCTGTAGTTTTTATTTTGTTAATTAATTTATTTTTTATCTCTAAGTTTTTAACTGTAGCTCCGGTTAATACTTTTACCTTATCTTTCTTTAACGATTCAATTAAAACTGACTTAATGTCCGATGCTCTGTTGCTAACCGGGAAAATCCTGCCGCCCACTTCTTCCTTGGTTTTTAGTTCGCGACTCTCAAAAAAATTTATTACATCTTGTACATTAAAATTATTAAAAGCTTTATGCAAACTCTTTCCTCCTTCGCCATATAAATTTTTTAACTCCCTGCTTGTAATATTTAAATTGGTTATATTACACCTGCCGCCACCGGTTATTAAAAGTTTTTTTCCTAAGTCATTATTTTTTTCAATCAAAACAACACGCATCCCAAGTTCGGCTGCGCGTATAGCTGCCATCATTCCAGATGGACCCCCTCCAATTACTGCAATATCATATTTTATTTCATTTTTTCCCATCAGATACTGGATTAAATTTTTTTAATTGTGGCAGTTCTTTTTTATTAAACTTAGCTAAGGCTATTATAATCTCACTTTTTAATTTTTTGTTTTCTTTTCTAATAAGACCTATGGCAGTACAGCGATGCATGCCTTCAATAATAAAAATTTTACCTTGAACTATCAGGCCTATTAAAGAAGTTTTTTTAGGAAATTTCTTAGCAATATCTGTAATTCCTTTATGTTCCTGAATTTTTTTAAGTAAAGACAACTGAGTAAAGGATTTTGTTTTCTTGCCGTTATAAAAATACTCCCGCCAAGCACCAAATGGACCCCCATAAAATTTTGGAACCGATTTAACCGGATCATTTAATTTGTATAATTTCCACTCAAGTTTATCACAACCAAAATGCGCAATATGTTTCTTTCTCCACTCCTCCCAGGTTTTAAACCCCCTCTCCCTATAATGACTCTCCCATTTTTTTAAATGAGCTTCATTTTTTCTCCACAGATCAAAAACTTCCGACCAATCAGATTTTTTTATAAATTCTAAATTATATTTTTTTTCTAAATTCATATTTTTATTTCAAAAACACCTCTACCCTCCAAATATTCATATTCAATCCCTTTTTCAATTAAAATTTTTTCGGTCAATTCTTTTATCACTGATCTACCATCTGGGGAGTTAAGCCCATAGCCGGTTATTATCCTTGCCTCGGTATCCAAATCCGCTAAAAAATCATACAACAAATTTTCTGCTTCAATTTGAGTGGAGCCGTGAAGATCAAGTTTCTTGATATTTTTAATCTTTTTTTTCTTCATAATCTTAATTTACCATTTTGTTTTGATAATATCAATAATTTAAAAAACGACACTCGCGCATCGTTTCTCAGCTTACTTAAAAACTGGTGGTGGAGTTTTTTCTAAAAAAACACCCGCTATTCCTTGTCCTAAAAAAATATCTTTAAATTTATCGCCCCCTAAGACCCGGTGTACTTCCCTGCCATTATAAGCAAAAATAAATATTGGCACTAATGCAATTTCTCCAAATTCTTCAGGCCCACTCTTTTTATCTTTTATGTCAAATTTTAAAAATTTAATTCCTTGATAAGTTTCGACAATTTTTTGTTCTGCTATAAAGCGCGACGCGCTTATGCAATAAGGACAAGTGCTAAGGGATAACATTAATATTACAGGCCCCTGGCTATCCAAAAACTCTCTCTTAAAACTTTTATTGCTTATCTCTTTCATTTTCATTTCCTCCGTAAATTATTGAATTTAAAAGTTCGCTTTTCTACTTAAATAATAGTTATACTAAAATAAAAAATCACGATAAATTACGCATTATATAAAAAACGGTTATCTCTTTATTTATATAACACAAAAATAAGTTAATTAAAAATAACTAAATTACAAATCTAATTACTTCTCTTTTCTCTCCTTTTTCTTTTTAGCCTTTTTGATTCCAACAACTCCTGCAATAAGAGCGGTTGCCCCGGCAATACCGGCAACAATCTTTTTCTTTGTTTTCTCATCAGCAGACTCAAACTTTTCCTTGGCTTTTTTTCCCAGGTCGTGCAATTCGTCCATTGCTTTATGCGCTGCCTCTTTAGCCTTAGGGTACTTATTTTGTTTTTCGGCTTTCATATTATTCTAATTAATAATAGAGCCCCCTTTATATTTAAAAAATAGCACCAAAAAAATAGATAGTCAATCATAGATAGTCAATCCTATGTCATTCCGGAATCTAGCCTGCTTTCTTTTTTAAAAAATTAACGGCTAAAATTGTAGCAATTGGTATTGCTAACACTAGCCCAATACTACCAGTTAAAGCTCTTACAATTTCAATAGCTACCATTTCGTTATTTATAATTTGACTAAAGCCTAAAAACGGTGGCTCATTTACATTAAATAAAAGAAGTAGCGGCAAAGACACGCCTGCATAAGCTAAAAATAAAGTATTAATCATAGAACTCAAATGAGAAACGCCAACCTCCATTGCTTTTTTATATGCATCTCTTCTGCTTAAATTAGAATTAGCTTTTTTAAGTTGTTCAACAGTCATCACCTGAGCAATCACTACATCATCTAAAACACCAAGAGATCCAATAATAATTCCAGCTAAAAGTAATCCTTTTACATCAATTGTACCAAAGTTAGATGATATTAAAAACATGATATCTTCTGAAACAAATCCACTAATCTTTGATAGCTCGGTAAATAATACCGACAAAACTCCAGTTATAAGAAGTGAAATTAAAATAGCAAAGATAGATATATGCGAAACTCTTTTAAATCCTTCTGTTATATAAATTGCTAAAATTAAAATAAATAACGACCCAATAATACTAATTAAAAGCGGGTTAGCACCAGACAGTATCTGGGGAATAATAAATTTTAAGATTATTAAAAAAGTTAGAAATAAAACCACTAATGCCCTTAAACCTTTAAGCTTACCAATAGATACAACTGCTAAGGCAAAAATTAATCCCAACCAAATTAAAGAATTACTACGCACTCGATCGGTAATATAAAAAACTTCTTGGCTCTCGAAGTTGAAAGATTTATTAACTATTACTTTATCCCCTACCTTATAAGAAACATTAGATAAAATATCAAACTCAGTTTCTTCAAATATAAACTCTTCTCCTTTTAGGCTACCATCAAGACCTTCTAGTTTTAACTTTTGCCTAACAGCTTCTGTTCCATTTTCTCTCTTTTCCCTTTGCTCATCAAAAATCTCTATCACCCTAGCCTTAAAAACTTCATCCTGCTTAATATCTTGGGCCAAAGCAAAACTTGGGAGAAAAAATAAACTAATTAAAATTGTTAATACTATTTTTTTCATATACATAATGTCATTCCGGACTTGCCTGTCCCGCCAAGGCGGTGGATTTGGAATCTAACTCATTATATCACAAAAATTTTTTTGGCAAAAAATTATACAAACTTTTAAAAAATGTTACAATAAATTTATGCGTAATAAAAAATACATTTTAGCCTTAGACCAAGGAACAACTAGCTCACGCGCTATTATTTTTGATCGTGGTGGTAATATTACTTCCTTATCCCAAAAAGAATTTACCCAGCACTTTCCGTCCCCTGGCTGGGTTGAGCATGATGCAGAAGAAATCTGGGATACTCAATTACAAGTAGCTAAGGATGCAATTCAAAAAGCAGGTCTTACTGCCAAGGAAATTGCAACCATTGGCATTACCAACCAAAGAGAAACTACAGTTCTATGGGACAAAGAAACCGGCAAGCCAATTTACAATGCTATTGTTTGGCAAGATAGAAGAACATCTGAATTTTGTGATAAATTAAAAGAGCAAGGATTAACCCAAGCAGTTAAAAATAAAACAGGGCTAATAATCGATGCTTACTTTTCTGGGAGTAAAATAAAATGGATTCTTGATAATGTTAAAGGCGCTCGTAACAAAGCCAATCAAGGCAAGCTGGCCTTTGGGACAATAGATAGCTGGTTAATCTGGAACCTTACTAAAGGCAAAAAACATATTACCGATATCACCAATGCCAGCCGAACAATGATTTTTAATATTCATGACCAATCGTGGGATAAGGAACTTTTAGAAATCTTAACCATTCCCGAAAGAATGTTGCCAAAAGTAGTGCCTTCAAGTGAGGTTGTAGCTGAGACTGATAAAGATATTTTTTCTGAGCCAATTCCAATAAGCGGAATAGCTGGCGACCAACAAGCAGCTAGCTTTGGGCAAATGTGCCTTGAAGAAGGAATGATAAAAAATACTTATGGTACCGGTTGCTTTATAGTTTTAAATACAGGTAATAAGCCCGTCGAATCTAAAAACAATTTACTAACAACTGTTTTATATAAAATGAACGGGCAAACCGCTTATGCCTTAGAAGGAAGCATTTTTATTGGTGGAGCTGTAGTGCAATGGCTTCGCGATGGATTAGGGGTTATTAAAAATTCATCGGAAATTGAAAAACTAGCAAAAACAGAAAAAGATAATGGTGGAGTTTATTTAGTTCCAGCTTTTGCCGGCCTTGGGGCTCCTCACTGGAATCAATATGCCCGCGGAACATTAATCGGCTTAACCAGAGGAACTACAGCTGGCCATATTGCGAGAGCCGCCCTAGAATCTATTGCTTATCAAACAATGGATGTTTTAGAAGCAATGAAAAATGATTCTGATTTAGATATTCAAGAACTTCGTGTTGATGGCGGAGCTTCAGAAAATAATAGTTTAATGCAATTTCAATCTGATCTTATTAATACTTATGTAACTCGCCCGGAAATTACAGAAACCACTGCCTTGGGTGCAGCTTATCTGGCAGGACTTGCTGTATCTTATTGGGATAACATAAAAGATATTCAAAATAATTGGCAAGTTGATAAAATATTTAAACCAAACAAACACGATAAAATAAAAGAATTTTACAAAGACTGGCAAAGAGCCATTAAAAGATCAAAAAACTGGATAGAAAAATAAAGCCTCTGTATTGACTTTTGGGTCAACCTATGTTATTATTGATTAAACAACCGCCCACAAAAGGCGGCTTTAATTTTGTCTTAATATTAAGACTATCAATAAAATAATATGGATATTAGAAACATTGCAATTATTGCTCACGTTGATCACGGTAAAACCACCCTAACCGATGCGTTAATGCAACAAACAGACATGGCTGATGAAGGAGTAAGTATGGATAGCGATACCCTAGAACAAGAAAGAGGTATTACTATTTATTCTAAAAACACTTCTGTTTATTATAAAGATACTAAAATTAACATAGTAGACACTCCGGGTCATGCTGATTTTGGCTCAGAGGTAGAACGAGTTTTGCGATCAATCGACTCTGTTTTATTGGTCGTTGACGCTCAAGAAGGACCAATGCCTCAAACAAAATTTGTACTAAAAAAATCACTCGACCTTGGACTTAAGCCGATTGTAGTAATAAATAAAATTGATAAACCAGCAGCAAGACCAGATGAGGTTCAAGAAATGGTCTATGAGCTTTTCTTAGATTTGGGAGCGAACGATGAACAATTAGATTTTTTAACTGTTTACGCAATTGCCAGAGACGGCGTTGCAAAAACAAATATTGACGATGACTCTAAAGACTTAACTCCATTATTAGATACAATTATTAAAGAAGTTTCTGTGGCTTCAAGTAATAAAAAAGAGGGTAATCCCCTTAGTGTTCAACCCTTTAACCTGGGTTACGATAATTTTTTAGGTCGTCTAGCTATTAGCAGAATTTATGAAGGAAAAATTTCAGCGGGACAAAGAGTAATTATAAAAAACACCAAAGGTGATACTCGTGAAGGAAAAATTTCAAAATTATTTAGTTTTGAAGGCTTGCAAAGAAAAGAGGTAAAAGAAGCGGTCGCCGGAGATATTATCATGACAGCCGGCCTGCCTAACATTTATATTGGCGAGACGATTTGCGCTAACGACACCCAAGAAGCGCTACCCGCAATTAATATCGACGAACCAACTATATCCTTAAACTTTTTAGTTAATAACTCACCCTTTGCCGGACGTGATGGAAAATTTGTAACTAACAGCCAATTAAGAGAAAGACTGGAAAAGGAACTGGAGATGAACGTTGGTTTAAAAATTGATTTTTCTGGAATAGACCATTATAAAGTTTATGGCCGTGGAGAAATGCATATTGCTATCTTGCTTGAACAGATGAGACGTGAAGGTTATGAGCTTCAAATATCTCAACCTCAAGTAATCATAAAGGAAGAAGAAGGTAAAAAGGTTGAACCCTTTGAAGAAGTGACTATTAATGTACCAGAAGAACTATCTGGGACAGTTATCCAAAAGCTAGGGGCACGACGTGGTAACTTAATTGAAATGAAACCTGAGCACGGTAATACAAAAATTATTTTCGAAATCCCTACTCGCGGACTACTTGGTTATAGAAATGAATTTGTAGTTGATACCCGAGGTGAAGGAATAATGTATACTAGAGTAATCGGATTCAAACCATACGTTGGTGAAATAGAAAAACATCAAGTTGGATCAATGACATCTATGGCTACCGGTAAGGCACTTGGCTTTTCACTATTTAATTTACAAGAACGTGGTGAGTTATACATAAAAGCCAACACAGAGGTTTACGAAGGAATGGTTATCGGTAATGTATCCAAAGGTGATGATATGGCGGTAAACCCAATTAAAGGTAAGCACCTAACCAACATGAGATCATCTGGAGCTGACGAAGCAATAAGATTAACTACGCCAATAGACCTAACTCTTGAAATAGGAATGAGTATAATGGGAGAAGATGAATATCTAGAAATAACTCCTGACAACATTCGACTGCGAAAAAAACAATTAACCGAAAACGAAAGAATAAAAGCGAACAGGAAAAAATAATAATCAATTTTAAAAGCCTGTGGGTCAAAATGACCCACAGGCTTTTTTGCTTGAGCTTTTGATCTTATTTATTTATAAAAATTTCTATCCCCTTCTTTAAAAAATATAAATCTCTTTTGTTTATTTCATAGCCAAAGGTGTCCTCGGTTTCAGAGCTTTCAAATAATTTTACTGCCTCGTCATATGTTACCCAAATTAATTTAAAATTATTACTCTTCTCCCAGTCATCAAAAGATGGATTACTGCTGTCGCCAACTTTTTTAGCTAAATAACACACAGAGTGATAGATCATATTATATTTTTGATCAGGATCAACAAATTCATGTTCACCTATTTTATTCAACAATTCCACCTTACAACCAGCTTCTTCTAACGCTTCTCTCTTAGCAGCCTCCTCTGGGGACTCCCCCTTTTCCATCCCTCCTCCAGGGATTTTGTAATATTCACCATCCCTAACATTGATTATCGCCGTTTTATTTTTATCATCAAATAATACTACCCTTGCAGCTGATTTTATTTTTCTCTTTTTATATATACTTTTTAAAGCTTTATCATAAGCCTTTTCTAGTGTTTTTTTATGCTTTTTTGTATCTTTATTTATTTTATTAAAAACTTTTTTAATATCCTCTTCAGAAGGGTTAAACATTTCGAAAGATTTTCTTTCTGCCATGGATTGCTCTAAACTTAAAGCTGCTTCTATTGCTTGAATTATATTAACTTCTTTACTTTTATTTTTAATCTTTTCGAGCTCGTCCTCAACAAATCTACCAACATACTCTAGCACCTCCATTGAGTATTCATTAACTTCAAAATATTTATTACTTTCACCAAATTTTTCTTTCAATTCATTCAATAATTTAACATGCTCATCTTCTTCTAATATTAATTTTCTCCAAAGCTTCTTATGTTCTAAAAATTTAACAGAATAAATCTTATACAGTTTCTTAACCCTGCGTTCATTATTTAAAAAAATAGCTAAAATACTTTTTTCTTTAAAAACTTCCTTCATTTTTAAAATTTATTTTTTATAATTTTGACTTTAAAGCCTCTTCAATGTCATCAATTCTATTATCGCTTAAAATATGCTTACTTTTATTTTCCCTTAACCACCGAACACCTCTTTCGATCTCATTAGCATCAATACCGCTTTGATATTGGCTTGGCTCGTTTAAGTCAGCTCGAAAAACTGTTTCCACCTCATCAATTTCCCGACTGGAAAATCCTTTATGGTGCAATAATGTTCGCACTTGTTTAAATTCTAGTTTTGAAACTTTCTTTTTTGTTGATCCGAAAAATAACATAGGTTTTTTATTTAATATTATATCATTGAGTTTTTATTATTTATCTATTTTTATAATATCACAAAACAAAATTAAAGCTAATATCATTTCGATATTTAATAATTTTAAAAAATTTTCCCTGTTAATTATTTTTTACAAAATAGAGTACATCCAAGGAGCTGGAATAGAAAGCAATAACAAGGCTGCTCCTATCAAAGCCATATTTTTAAGAAAATGACTCATATTCATCATTTTCATATTAGGGTCTTCGTCGGCCCAAAAATTATGCATCTTAAATGAAACTACAAAAAGAAATACAATGAGCAAAATAACAGATAATCCAATGTACACACCAAGAAGAACCCCTAACCCACCAAGTAAAAGAAATATACCTGATAAAGCGACCATCGCCTGAGGGGAGGTAACTTTTTTAGATTTTGCATAGTCGGTCATGCTTTTCATTTTCATAAAATGCATCATGCCCATCATGGCAAAATACCCCCCAAAAAGGATGCGACCGAGCATAAATAGATTGTCCATACGCTTTGCTTTCCGACAAACCAAAATGTTTATCAATATTTAATTAAACAAATCGGTTGCCTGAATGATTAATTATTATTTATTAATTATAAGGCTGTCGACCATCAGCCTAAATTATTTGAACGCTAGACTATAATCTTAATTGCTATTTCAACAATATTGCCGTTTTTTATATCTTCTTTTTTACGTATATCGACTTTAAGAGGTAAAAGATATGTTTCGGACTTCTTATCAGGAAAAATTGATGTTTTCCAACAAGTTCTGCCAACGGTAACTTCAACTGGTAAGGATCCCCAGCCACGAGATAAGCCAATGAAAACTTTTTTAATCTCACCTGACTCTTTTTTGGGAACACTGACAAAATGCCAACCAGCATTTCCTGGATACAACCATACTTCTGCTTTAAATTTGTATTTAGTTTTTTTCATAATGATTACAAATTGTAGATTAAAAAATTCTTTATATAATTTACACATATAAACTCCTCGGCTCGGTAGTGTGAAAATAAATTTTCATACTACACTCACTCTACGTCGCTTATAAAAATTTTTGCAATTCCTCATACCCAATAAAATCCAATAAACGAAAGCCATAGGAAATAAGCAGGCTAAAATTGTTTGTTACCAAAAGTAGTCCGATTATTATCAAAAATATTCCGCCAATAACAGAAATCCATCTTAGGTATTTAGATATTTTTTTAATATATGTTGTGACCCTGGAAAAACCAAAAGCGACAAATAAAAATGGCAAGGCAAGACCAAAAGAAAATACAGCTAAAAGGAATGCGCCTTGCAAAACAGTAGTTGAAGTAGAGGCTAAAACTAAAATTGATCCAAGCACAGGACCAACACACGGCGTCCAGCCAAAGGCAAAAGCAGACCCAATAACAAATGAACTTGTTGGCTTGCCAATAGTTAGAAAGGAAGGGGCCTTAAATCTTTTTTCCCTTAAAAGAAATGGTATTTTTATTATCCCCAACATAAAAAGTCCAAAAATAATTACAAATATCCCCCCTATTCTGGTTAACCATATTCTAAAAGGAACAAGGCCTTGCCCTACAACTCCAGCCAAAGTACCAAAAATAATAAATATTACGCTAAAACCCAAAATAAAAGAGATTCCATTTTTAACAATTATTTTTTTGGCTACCCTTGCTTTTTGTGGGTCTTCTAAGTCTCTAAAGGATACACCACTAATAAAACCTAAATATCCCGGGACAAGCGGCAGAGTACAAGGAGCTAAGAATGTTAGAATTCCTGCAAAAAATGCTGGGATAATCAAACTAATGTCCATATATTAATAAATTAATTTTATCTTTAATTTCCATTTCATCCATAGGGCCTCTTTTGTGAATTCGAATATTTCCATCTTTGTCCACAAAGATAGTTTCTGGCATAGAAAAACCGCCAATAGATTGATAAAAAGAATCCTTAGGGTCAAGTAAAAATACAAGCTTATCTGTAGACCCGACTTGATCTGAAAACTTTTTAGCGACCTCTCTCGACTCAGCTCTGTTTATAGCAATGATTTTTACCTGGTCTCCAAAAAATTCCTGAGCGCTAACAAAATCAGGTAATTCATTAATACAAAACGGACACCAACTAGCCCATGAATTAATGACCACCACCTTACCCCTAAAATCATTTATAGAAATTGTACCTCCCTCATAATCTTTCAAGTTAAACATCGGGGCTAATCCTAAATTAGGAAGACTGTTGCCATCATCTCTTGCCACATCATTTTGTTGAAAAGAAAAAATTATAAGCAATATTATGGCTATACCCAGAACAATTCCAATTATTATATTTTTTTTCATAATGCTATAAATTAAATATAAGTTAATGCGTATAAATGTTAAAAT
>CAYNJS010000009.1:0-24808 GCA_964397635.1 uncultured Gammaproteobacteria bacterium | reverse complement strand
ACCCTTGGAGCTTTCAATAATATTAAATTTTATATTTAAAAATTTTACCATTAAAAATTATTTAAAAATTAAAAATTTAGAATTAAAAATTTCTCTTTAGTATCGCGCAAAGTGAGCAAAAGCCTTGTTAGACTCAGCCATTCTTTGGACGTCTTCTTTTTTCTTCATAGCAGCTCCTTCTCCTCCGGCTGCATCCATAAGCTCGTAAGCAAGTTTATCTTTCATTGGTACGCCTTTTCTTGCTTTAGCTGCTGCAATAAGCCATCTGCTAGCAAGCTGAAATTTTCTAGTACCTTTTACCATCATTGGAACTTGATAGTTAGCTCCACCAACCCTTCTACCCTTTACCTCAACAACAGGTGTTACATTTTTAATAGCTTTCTCAAAAACCTGCAAAGCGTCATCTTTGGTTTTTTCTGAAATAACCTCAAAAGAACCATAGACGATATTTTCTGCTACAGTTTTCTTTCCATTATTCATTATATAATTAATAAATTTAGCAACGTTAGCGTTGCCATACTTTACATCTGGCTTTATTTTTCTTTTTGGTGCTCTTTTTCCTCTCATAGTTTTTTTTGGCCTAACACTTCACCGTCCTTGTCATCCTGAATTTAATTCAGAATCTAAGAATCGATTACTTAAGCATTATTTTATTAATTTCTTTGAATTACGAAATCCTTAAATCAGTGTGTCATCCTGAACTTGTTTCAGGATCTATTTCTTATGTTTTAGAGATTCTGAAACAAGTTCAGAATGACAGCAGATTAGTTTTGTAATTCAAAATTATTTATTATTTAATTATTTTGAAGCTGCCTTTTCTTTTTTGGCTCCGTATAAACTCCTACTTTGTTTTCTACCTTCAACGCCTTGCGTATCATAAACACCACGAACAATGTGATATCTTACACCGGGAAGATCAGAAACTCTTCCGCCACGAAGCAATACGATAGAATGCTCTTGTAAATTATGTCCTTCTCCTGGAATATAGGCCGTTACCTCCATTCCATTTGAAAGTCTAACTCTGGCAATCTTACGAAGAGCTGAGTTAGGTTTTTTGGGCGTTGTGGTTGTAACTTTTAAACACACGCCTCTTTTAAAAGGACTTCCCTTTGGCAAATTTCTTGAAGATCTCTTTAGAGAATTTAATGTCAATTGCAAAGCAGGGGTGTTAGATTTTTTAACAACCTTCTTTCTTCCTTTTCTTACTAATTGATTTATTGTTGGCATATTTCAATTTAAAAATTAAAAATGAAAAAGTAAAAACTAACGAGTCGCTACGCAACAGTTAATTTTAAAATTTTTGTAAAAAAAACAAAAAGGTAAGTACTTGTCATTACCTTATTGCTAATTAAATCATACTTTTTAAAAATAGTCAAGAGACCTCCCAAAGCTTTTAAATTATACTTAATAACACGTAATTGATTTATTAATAAATGTATATTTTAATATACATTTAAATGTACATTTCCTCTAATTTATACACCATCTTTAACCTTTTATAAGTTTAAAGGTTGAAAAGATTTTATCAAGGAGTGGCTCAGTAGTACTATCTTCTACAAATATAACGTGAAAGTTATCGCCATTACTAGTAAAAAAATAATGCGTATCATTATATCCAATTGCGGCCGTAACAGTTAATTTATTAAAGCTTATACCATTAATATTAATCTTTCTGTCTTCAATGACCAGCGTCAAGGAGTCTCTGTTTTTTATATTATTAATAGTATCAATAATACTGTCGTTTATCTTGCTTATTTTTACTGTATTTAAGGGTGAATCGTGTCCACCATAATTATTAGAAATAACAACCTGCCCTTCTGTATTTTTAATAAAAAATTCTTTTGGATAATGAAGCTCAAAACCATAATCTTCATCTTTATATAACGCCCAATCAGCTGGTACATGCTGAGTAGATTGAAAAAAGGAAATCATCCTTTTATAATAATCGGTATCACTACTAGATACCTCACCTGTAGTTCTTAAAAAAAATGTTTCATCGTTACTAAAATATAAATTTTCAAAAACATCTTCCTTATCATACCTACAATCATCAAAATTTGACATACTCTTAATTCCGTTGGTAGTCCCTATAAAATAATTTTCTTTTGGATCTATGTCTTTTATGTTAAATTGATTTATCCAATCTAGACACGCTTGCCTTTCTTTTCTTACCTGATCAACATATGAAATAGATCTTTCAAAAGACATATTCTCAATATTTTCTTCTCCACATTTTATATAAATTTTTTCTATTATATTTTTTTCCGTGCTCTGCCCTGGATACACTTCACAATTTTTAGAATAAGCAAATTCAAAATCAAAATTTTTCGCCCGATAATTTTTTACACCGGGCTCATTATTATTCACAAACCTAAATGTATTCAATACGTTTTCTCTATCCTCATTATTTACTCCATTTTCTTTATTGTAAAAAATTAAACCAACAATAATATTATTGTCTTCTGTATAATAAGAATCGATATTATACCCTTCCTCTCTAATTTCTATTTTAATAAAATTATTACCCTTAATAATAACCTCTTTATAATTTATATCTTCCTTTGATTGATTTTCTATGAAAGAAGAAAGGTTTTCTTTTTTAAAATTATACACATAATGAACTGAAAGGGATGGTAGTAATCTTAATAATTTTTTACCTTCGGTATTTTCGTCATCTTTATAATTTCTAAATTGTCTTAAGCCAATATCTTCGCCAAGTGGATCATCACCACCGACCAAATAAAGATTATTAGGGTATTTAAATTCAAAATTAAATTCCTTATTATTATAAGTTTTCCAACCAGAAATAGCTACTTTATTTAAATCATCTGTTTCTGGTTCACACCACTTATATGAAGAAATACACCTAAGCATATTAGTTTTAAATCCGTCTGGGCAATTTCCACCCTTAGCCTCCGTAAACCTACCCTCCTCCATTGTCTTAACAGAAGAAAGACAACAACTCTCGTTATCACACCCGTCTTTTAAAAGCTCATAATATGTTTTAGAGATATTTCCTGTCTTAGTTTTATTTAATTTATTAAATAAATAAAAAATGCTGCCTAAAAACAAGACAGCAAATATTAAAATAAAAATTAAACCTATTTTTGAGTAAACTTTATTTCGTTTCATTTTTACTCTTCCCTTTTTCCTAATTTCTTCTAATTTTTCTTCAAAGTTATCTTCCATAATAACGCGAGATTCCGGATGACCGAAGGAAATGCCTGTGGTGCAAATGATTTTTTACCTGCTCCCCGCCTCAGCGGGTCGCAGAAAAAATCTATTTTCCAGAATGACATGACTATATAATTTAGTACAAAGTTCCTAAAAATTAAATACCTACTATTACGTTAAATAAAAAATTAACTATCGGTAAAATAATTAAAGGAAAAAGAAGGAATAAGAGGGCAAACAAAAACAACATGCCAAACTGCTCAAATCTATAAATCATTTCTTGAAATTTATATGGCAAAAAACTTAAAAATATCTTTGACCCGTCAAGCGGTGGAATTGGCAATAAATTAAAGACCATCAAAAGCAAATTAAGCCAAATAACAGAAGCAATTAATTGAACAAAAACTTGCGCACTGTAAACCTCAAAAATTCCATCTGGTAAAAATCTTAAAATAATACCGAGAGATACTGCAATCAAAAAATTAGATGCTGGACCAGCAGCCGCTACTTTCATGGCCCCATATTTTTTGTCTGTCAGATTATAAGGATTAAAAGGAACCGGCTTAGCCCAACCAATCAAAAAACTTGATCCTGTCATAATTAAAAACCCTGGGATTAAAATACTCCCAATTGGATCGATATGCGGAATTGGATTTAAGGTTAAGCGACCTGAATGTCTGGCTGTTGGATCCCCTAATCGATCAGCCATCCAGCCATGGGCATACTCATGAATGATGATTGAGTATATTAAAGCAAAAATTGAAAATATAGTAAGCATAAAAAAAGTTAAAAACTAAAAATGAAAAAGTAAAATCTACAATTTAAAATTAAAAACTTCAGATAAAAATTGACTTAATAAAATTATAACAATATTTTTTAAAAATAACAATTAGAAAATTAAAAAATAAAATTATTTTTCTTAATGTTACAGATTCCCGCTCGCCACGGCGAGGGAATGACATAGGAAAAACGAAAATGCCATTGAATAGAGTTATTGCTCTTTTGCTAACAATTGTCCGCAAGCTGCCTCTATTCCCTCACCAAAACTAACTCGCTCCGTTACACTAATACCCTTATCTTCTAGAATTTTTCTAAACTCTTTTATTGTGTTTTTATGCGACGGATTAAAAATTCCTGTAGGATTATAGCTAATCAAATTAACTACATATAATTTTCCTTCCATTAGCTTGGCAAGCTCCCTGGCTTTTTGAGCTGAATCATTAACCCCTTGAATCATAATATACTCAAACATAACCTTTCTATTAGTCTTCTCTATATATTTATCTACTGCTTTAAAAATATCTCCAATTGAATATTTTTTATTAACTGGCATTAGCTCTTCTCTGTCTTTATCAACTGTATTATGAAGTGAGATTGCTAAATTAATTTGCATATTTTCTTTAGCTAATTTATCAATCCCTTCAGTGATCCCAGCTGTCGAAACAGATATCTTCCTGGCTCCTATATTAAAGGCGTCTTTGTCATTCAACATTTCAACTGCTCTTAACACTTCATTATAATTCAAAAATGGTTCACCCATTCCCATAAAAACAATATTACTTATCCTGGAATTAAAATCTTTATTATTCTTTAAAAAACGGCTAAAAAAAACTACTTGATTAATTATTTCATAATATTTTAAATTTCTTTTAAAGCCCATCTTTCCTGTTGCGCAAAAGCTGCACCCCAAAGGACAGCCAACCTGAGATGAAACACAAACCGTATTCCTGTCTTTATGCCTCATTAAAACTGTTTCTATTTTTAATCCATCTTCTAAGGTTAAAATTGACTTTGCTGTCTTATTATCTTTAGCCAAAAAAAGGTCCCCCTCAACTTTAAGCGGAGCTTCTTTGTTTAGTTTTTCTCTTAGCTCAATAGAGAAAACAGAGGCTTCATTCCAATCCTCTATCAAATCTACAAATAATAATTTTTTAGCTTGCTTTAGCCTAAATTTAGGTTCTTGGGCTAAAACTTTTTTTATTTTTTCAAAATTCATTCTATTCTTTGTTGTTAATTTTCTCTAAAACTTCATTAATAAAATCACCTTTTTTAATTTCTCTTGTTTCCCTGCTTCCTCTGTCACGAACATTTAAATTTTCACCATCCATTTCCTTATCCCCAATAACTAAAATATAATTTGGTTTTTCTTGAACTGCTTTTCTAATTTTATTACCAACTGTCTCGTCAGATGAATCGACCTCTACTCGAATATCACTATCTCTAAATTCTACAGCTAGCTTTTTACAATACTCAACATGACTCTCTCCAACGGCGATAATTTTAACTTGAACAGGCGACAACCAAACTGGGAAAATGCCAGCATAGTTTTCTATTAAAATACCTAAAAATCTTTCAAGCGACCCTAAAATAGCACGATGTATCATAACTGGGGTCTTTTCTTTTCCATCTTTATCTACATACACAGCATCAACTCTCTTGGTCATAGAAAAATCAACCTGAATGGTTCCACACTGCCAATTCCTTCCAATAGAGTCCTTAATGTTAAATTCAATCTTTGGACCATAAAAAGCACCTTCGCCTTCTTTTATTTTATAGGTTAATTTTTTCTCCGAAAGAGCGTTGGTCAATGCTTTGGTAGCCCTATCCCAATCCTCATCAGAACCGATATACTTTTCCGGCCTGGTTGCAATAAATATTTCGTATTCATTAAAGCCAAAACTAGAGTAAACATCCATAGCATATTCAACCATATCTATTATCTCTGTACCAATCTGATCCGGCGAACAAAAAGAATGAGCATCGTCCTGAGTAAAAGATCTCACCCTAAACAGTCCATGTAACACCCCGGACAATTCATGGCGATGAACTAACCCTAATTCAGCACGCCTAATAGGGAGCTCTTTATAAGAATGCTTTTTGTCTTTATATATCAAAAGACCGCCCGGACAGTTCATTGGTTTTATAGCGTACTCTTCTTTATCGATTTCGGTAAAATACATATTCTCCCCAAATTTATCCCAATGCCCAGAGGTAACCCATAAATCTTTATTTAAAATTATTGGAGTCTTAATTTCACTGTAATTCCTTTTAAGATTTTCTTTTCTAATAAAAGATTCCAGTTCGTTATATAAAACAACTCCATTTGGATGCCAAAAAGGAAAACCAGGCCCCTCTTCATGCAGGCTAAATAATTCCATATCCTTGCCAATTTTTCGATGATCTCTTTTTTTTGCTTCCTCAAGCATGGTAATATGCTTTTTTAAATCCTTCGGATTATCATATGCTAGGCCATAAATCCTTTGAATCATTTTATTCTTCTCTGAACCCTTCCAATAAGCCCCAGCCACCTTAGTTAGCTTAAAAGCTTTAAAATTTATTTTACCGGTTGACTCCACGTGGGGACCTTTGCACATATTAATAAAGTCACCCTGCCTATAAAAAGTAATTTTCTTTTCTCCAGTTTTTTTTAAATCTTCGGCTAATTCGGCAGTATAAATATATTTTTTCTTCTTTAAAAATTTTATACCATCTTTTGTCTCCATTTCTTCTTTTTCTATCTTAAGGTTTTCTTTAATAATTTTCCTCATCTCTTCTTCTATTTTTGGCAAATCATCCAGAGTAACTTGATTCTTAGCATCAAAATCATGATAAAAACCATCTTCAATTGCCGGGCCAACACCAGGAATAGCTCCGTATAAATTTTCTAAAGCTTGCATTAATATGTGAGACAAAGAATGTCTAATTGCCTCTAATTTTTTTTCTTTTTCGTTTTTCATATATTTAAAAATTATTTGTAAATTTTATTAAATATTTTATTAAATTCAATTAAATTATTTTTCTCTAATCTTAGTCTTTCCTCCCAGCTCATTCCTACCCAAGATCTATTAATTCCTCTTTCTATATATAAAGTACTCATTGGCCAACCCTTTTTATAGTTATCCCAATTAGGCTCCTCGGCTACAAAAAACTCTCTAGCCCATTTAACAACAAACTCTTCACCATCTGGAGTAACTATGGCCCTAGCTATTTTAAACTTACCAGATCTTTTTTCTTTTGGCACGTCTTTCATTTTTTCTAAGAAAAAATTTAACCATTCTTCATCACTGATATCATCCGGAAATTTTCCCATCCAACGCCTAGACTGAACCCCTGGCTCTCCATTTAAAGCATCCATATACATTCCCGCATCATCAGCCAAACACACCTCATTACTTTTTTGCACATAAAACCTTGCTTTACTTAAAGCATTTCCCACTTCATCAATTTCATTCTCAGGAGCATCTTCCCTAATATCCAAATCCTTAAGAAAAAGAAAATTTAAATCAAACTCTTTTAAGAGTTTTTTAAAATATTCTTCTTTTGCTTTGTTGTGAGTAGCAATTAAAAGTTTTTTCATAAATTATATATACCCCTGTGCCAAGAGCACAGGGTGTTAACCCGATATATGAGCTCAGAAACTCGGTCCGATGTAACCTCGGACTCTCGCTCTACGTCGCTTATATAACTTCGCATATAAACTCCTCGGCTCGGAAACATAAAAGCTTTGCTTTCATGTTTCTCTCGCTCTACGTCGCTTATAAATAAAATACCCCATCCCAATGCAATAAAAAATTTTATTACACTAGGACGGGGCAATTTAACCTACCTAACGGCAGGCAGGCCTCGCGGTTCCACCTAGTTTCCCTATTATATAGTAGGGCACTTATTTCTGAGTTTAGTTCTGACTAACAGAATGCCACCCTGGCAATATAGTTGGTAGCTATATCAATCACTCGCTATTATTATAAATTAATATCTTTAAAAGTCAAATATACTAAGCTATTTTTTCTTTAATTTTTTTGACTATATCTTCCAGTTTCCAATCACTTTTGATTAAATAATCACAAGGACCTTCAGCCAATACCTCAGAGATTTTTTCTGATTCACCATAATTAGTAAGCATTATCACGGGAATATCCATGGTGCTGGAATTATTTTTTAATTCCTTTAGAGCCGTAATTCCATCCATTTCCGGCATATTAATATCCATTAGTATTAAGTCTGGTTTTTTTTCAAAAGCCATATCAAGACACTCCTTTCCATTACTCGCAACAAATACCTCAAACCCCTCAAGGTTAAGCTTGCTTGATATTGCTTTTTGCAATGGTCTTTCGTCTTCTGCAATTAAAATTTTCTTTTTTGTTTCCATAAAATATTTTTATAACTTTTCTTTTGTTCTTATCCAGAACTTAGCTCTTTAGCCCCTTCTCTTTTAGACATCCCTTTAAGGGGAATTTTTACATTAAAAGTTGTTCCCTTGTTCTTTTTAGATTTAAACCAAATTTTACCACCCGAATGATCAACAATAGCTTTTACAATATAAAGGCCTAATCCCGTGCCTTCGGTATCCGTTGCCCTTACATTATCAGCTCTAAATAATTTTGTAAATATGTCTTTTTGTTGTTTTTTAGGAATCCCCATTCCAGTATCTTTTATTTTGCATAATATAAACTCTTTATCTTTGTTTATATCTACAGTAACAACTCCTTTTGCTGGGGTGTATTTAATTGCATTGGATAATAAGTTTTGAAAAACAATTCTAAGTAGCTTTGGATCTGCTTGAATCACTGGAACTTTTTTACTGAATTTTTTAATCACCTTGATACTTCTTTCTTTTATCAGAGGTTCTAATTCATTTAAAACACTTTCCCCGATTTCAACAACCTTAACAGGCTCTGGGTCAACAGCAAATGTTCCAAGTTCAATCCTAGAAACATTTAAAAGAGCATTAACCAAATCAACCATTCTCTTGCTTCCGATATAAACTTCTTCTAAATATTCTTTTTGGGTTTTATTTATTTTACCGGCATCGCCCGATATCAACATCTCTGTATACCAATTAATTGATGAAAGCGGGGTTCTGAGTTGATGAGAGGCTAAAGACACAAACTCTGTCTTAGCTTTGTCCACCTCTCTCTCCTTGGTCACATCCCGAAACACAACCACACAACCAATAATCTTTCCATTAAAATCTTTAAGCGGAGCCGCACTATCTGCAACTGGAAGTATTTTTTTGTCTTTTCTTACTATAGCTGTATGATTAGACATCTGCTTGGGCTTCCCTGTTTCAATTGTCTCTTTAATAAAATCATCTATCTTCTTTAAATTATCTTCGTAAACAAACCTTAAAATATTATAATATTTTTTACCTATTGCTTCTCTGGCCTTAAAGCCAGATATTTCTTCAGCCATTTTATTAAAAACTATAATATTAAAATTTTTGTCTACCACAAATACCCCATCACCAATCCCTTGTAAAATTGTCCCTATCTTATCCCTTTCCTTAGACACCTCCCTCCTCTCTTCATCAACATCCTCTAAGATATTTACTAATGCTCTTTGTTGGTCTTGTAAAAATATTTGTTTTTCTGCAATTTCCTTGGTTTGACTTATAACCTTTTTATCGACCTCGCCCCTGGCTCTTTGCAGCTTAGCTGTCATATCATTAAAAATTTTAGCAAAACTACTAATCTCATCATTACCCTCGATTTTAACCCGGTGAGACAAGTTGCCACCAGCTATTTTTTTAGCTGATTCAGATAATTTTTTTATTGGAGCTGTGATTGACTTAGTAACAACAAAAGATAAAACTACCCCTAAAAAAATACTAATAAAAATCACGCTAAATAACAAAATATTACTATTAGCCTTTGTTTCACTTACTATCTTAGATATAACTGCATTCATCTCATCTTTTTTAGCACTTATTCTGTCTAAATACTCTTCATATTCGGCTCTTTTTATATTTTCTATTTCTTGTTTTGTGCTTAGCTCAACAACAACCAAGCCCATCTCACTGGCAACACCAAAATAATCATCTGTTAAAGAAATTAATTCTTTGTCTTGAGCAGGTTTTAAAATACTCTTAAAATCATTAATTGATTCAAGCCAATCCTGAACATGCTCCTGGTCCTTGTACTGATACAAAGCCTTCTTGCTTAAATATAAAATTTTATCAAAACTCTTTACTAGCTCAATATCATTATAACCATAAACAATGCTCCTCATGGCATATCGCAACTCTTTCTCTATTGGATAATTTTCATCAAAAATATCATTAAGTTTAATGACCTCCTCATGAATCCCCAATAAATCTGTATAAATACCCTGTGACTGATTCCTTAGCTTGGCTATATCTTGAGTAGTCTGCGCCACCTCCCAATCAAAAACAAGATTTTCCTCACCCTTAAATCCCATCTGGGCTAATTGCTCATCCCCCTCAACGCTATCCAATAAAGCATAATCACTTCCACTACCTAAAACTTCTATCCATTTATTAACCACATTGTTTTTACTCACCATCTCCTTTTCAATGTCACCTAATTTATCAAGACTATCTGTAGATAAATACCTATCTAATGCGTCACTACCTTCGGTTATGCCAATAACCATATTACGAGAAGCTCCTATAATATAGTTTTGAGCCTCCATCGTACTGTTTATCTTAACACCAAAATAACCAACCGCTGCAATTATGGAAACCATAACTAAGGCGCCTATAAACATCTTGTGTCTAATTTTAAAATTATTAAACATATCTTATTTGCCTTTAACTATTTTTAAAAGCTCTTTGGCTATCTTCATGTGATTAATTTCGTCATCCCGAATTTCTTTAATTACCTCTTTTTCTCTTGGATCTTTTAATTCTTTTAAAAAATCATTATAAAAATCCCTTAAATCTTTCTCTATGATATAAAGCTCTTTAATTATTGTTATTAAATTTTTTTTACTGGTCATCTTTGTTAATTAATTCCTTAAGATATTTTTCATGCTTCGCGCTATCTTTTATTAATTTTCTTATTAAACTCAAGGCTTTTTTCTTATCTGTTGCATTAATTTTTGAGATTTTTATGGTTGGCAAATAAGTATTTTTTAATTTAATTATTATACTTTTCTCCATCCTTTCGGTATTTCTAAATCTTTCCTTCCAATCTATTTTCGTTTCTTTGTTTTTATTTATTTTTTTGTCTAAATTTTTTAGCCTTTCCTTAAGTTCAATCATTTTAATCTCCCTTCCCACCATGTATTTATTTATGTTTTCCAAATCTTTGGTTCTTTCCATTATTTCCTTTTCAATTTGAATTCTTGATTTTTTTAAGTTATTAATCATTTTATTGAAATTGTTAGCCACAAAACCAATTTCGTCTTTTGTATTGATATCTATTTGAGCATCTAAGTTTCCCTTAGAAACACTTTTTGCCACCGAAAGAAATTTATTTAAATATTTAGCAACTTTATCGGTTAAAAGAAGCGAAATACCAATTACTAACAAAAATGAAATAACTATCATTAAGACTAATTGATAATAAATCTCCCTGACCGCTAAAAATGCTTTATCAACGCTAACCTCTGAAACTATAATCCAACCCTTATCAACAATACACATTGAGGTCCCTAAAACCTCTTTACCGGTATATGTTTTATAGGTATCGACTATTTCTTTATTGTTTTCTAGACATTCCCTAACTGGCAAATTATCAACTATCATTTTTTCATGATGACCTGAATCTTGCCCTATTTTAGTAGGATGAATAAACATTGTCTTTTCCTTGTTAACCACATAATTATCAAGCCCCTCCATTCCTAAAACTCCTGTTAAGGCGCCTTTTTGTAACTGAAAATTACCATTTAATATATCTGTTATATTATCTAGGCTAAAAATAACATCGAGAATTGCCACCCTTTCTCCTTCATCATTCGTAATTGGACAAGAGACAATAAAAGAGCTTTCAAATCCAAAATGCTCGTGATTCATTAATCCTGATTTTATAGAAGCATACTTTCCTTTTTCTATAGCCTCCATAAAATGCAAATGCTTAGATTCGTCTTTTCCAACCTCTTCTTCGTTTGAGGAAAATATAACCCTACCGCTTAAATCAAGAATGGAAATACCCACTAAACTTTCATCAAATTCTTTTTTACTTTTTAAAAAATTATTCATATCTAAGCTATCTATTTCTCCTCCCTTTTTCACTACTGTCATTTTTTCCTTTAGATATTTTTCTTCAGCTAAATATCTGCTCTTTGTCTCAACGAAATTAATATAAGCAAAAATTTGTCCCTCTTTTGACTCTGTATAGCGAACCAATCCTTGAAAGATCTCCTCCCTAATTCCTTGTTCACTTGATCTAACACTTAAAAAACCAATCAAAACCAAAGGTATTAACCCTACAAATAAAAATAAAAAAAATAGTTTTACTGTAATGCTCTTAAAATTAAACATTTTTTATATATCTTACTTCAAACACACAAAATAATTCTTAATATACTTATTTTTAAAACAAAGATATTTGACCTTACACTGCCCAAATCTCTTAACTCGGGTTTTATAATAAGTAAAACCACTTATCCCTACTTTGCCTATAATTTTTCAATTAACTTTTTAATTTTTTTATAATGCCCTTCAATTACCTCCTGTTTTCTAAAATTCTTAGCAAAATTTTTGGTTCTTTCTAAAACTAAGACAATATCCTCCTTAGTCGGATTATCACAATCGCCCCCCACATCTGTAAAAAAATTATTAATCATCTGCCTAACATTAATTACCTTCATTCGCTCTAGCTCTTCATCGGTAGCTTCATTAGCAAACTCTTTCATATCGTCTAATTCTTTTTTATGAGCCTCAACAAAACATTCCACCAAAGCGCTACAAACATCTTTTGGAGTAAACGGCTCATTAGTATCAACTCCGTAAACAATAGTCATATTATTTATTTAATTTTTTTTAATTTTTTTATTTCTTCTTTCAACTCAATCATTTTTAGCTCTCTGTTTATCATTAAGCTATTTACTTTTTCCAAATCTTTTAAGTGTTTTTTCAATTCCCCTTCTTTTTGTTTCTTGTCTGTTATATCAATGGAATACTCTATAACCTCGGCAACTTCACCTTTTTCGTCAAATACTGGATAACCATGAACTTCTACGCTTCTTTTTTCGCCTTTTTTGTCAAAATGAATATGTTCAACTATCTTTGATTTTTTAGTTTCTTTAATAATTTCCAAAGGACAAGGATGGTGCCCCCTACAAGGCCTTTTTCTTCTATGGCTGACTTCAAAGCATTTTTTATTGATAACAGAAGGCATGCCGCTACCACCAGCATTATTGGCAGTTTTTATTTCATAAGTATTAGAGTCAATAACATAAAAAGGATAAGGAAAGGAATTAATAACTTTATTCAAAAGATTGTTCTGTTTTTTGATTTCTTCTTCTTGTTTCACTTCTTTTGTTATATCTCTAATGATTACCTGTAACAAATACTTATTTTCCAACTTTATTTTTGTTAACGAAACTGTAGCAAAAAAATCTTCTCCGTTTAATCTTCTGTGCGCCCATCTAAAATTAGAAATTCCTTTTTCCATAGCTTTTTGAATCTCCTCTTTAGCCTTCATAGACGACAAACTTCCGTCTGGTTGTTTCTTTGGAGAATAGCCCCAGGGAGCCCTTGTAATAAAATCCTGTTCATTCTTAACTTTAAACATTTTTACCGCCGACTTATTAGCAGAAGTAAAGTTCCAACTAGGGGGCGACAATGTCATAATTGCATCTTGCGACCCTTCATATAAAGACCGAAATTTTTCTTCGTTTTTTTCCAGCTCTCTTTTTATGGCGATTTCTTCTGTTTTATCCCAGAAAACAGCAACCACATCGCCTGAAGGTAATTTATATACATAGTTTTCAAAAAATTTACTGATTTTTTTACCCTTATAAAATGCAGCGGGACAAAATTCATATTTCCCTGTTTTATAAACTCTTCTTAGAACATCGTAGAGTCCCATTTTTTTAATTCCTGGAAAAACATTATCTGCCCTTTTGCCTAAAATATTCTTTCTTACCACTTGAACCATCCTTTCTCCTATATTATTTATATCCCCCACAATAAAATCTCCTCCTTTATTGATTGCCTCATAAACCACAGCCCCCCCTGGAATATTATCAAAAAAATGCTGGTATGTCTTCCTGCTTGTTTCTAGCTCCTTTTTATATGTTTCTTCTTTGGTTACGTCATCAACTGTACAAATTATTCCCTCTATTTTTTTATTTTTAACTACCGGTATTAGCCAGCCCGATTGATAACTTAATCTTTTATTTGGGGTAATTACTGGTATTGCCTCATACTTTACTTTTTGTTTAGTTTTTTTTGCTTTTTGGTAATATGGCCTAAAAAACTTCAAAGTCTCTTCTGAGAAATCCTTCAACACGTTCATTCCATGAAAAGATTTTATTGGAACCCCTGCAATTCTTGACATCCCCTTATTGACATAACAAATAATATCATTATGTTTTGCAACCCAAACACCGCCAGTAATACTGTCGGATATAATTTTATATAGATTATCAAAATCAGGGCACCCAATAAGTTCTTTGTTGCCCTGATTTTTTTGATTATCTTTAAGTTGTTTTTTGGTTACTCTCCCCCCCATATCCTCCTTTTTAATTTTGTTAGGCCTTATTTACCTGGTAACACTAACAGTTGCACTCTGCTCAGCATCCGGAGCAACTACGGTTACCCTGCCGTTAGACGACTGATAAATCTCATAACCAGCTCCATTTGCAGATGATCCGGTTGGATCATTTGGAATAGCCACAAGATAAGTTTCATTGGTAGTTAAAACACCCAAATCAATGAAGCCTGAGCAGCTTCCGCCAGTAGCACAAATTTCTGTCTGAGTAGTACTGATAGCAGAAGGGAGGGTTCCATTATTATCAATTGCATACTGATAAACGGCATTTAAAATCGTATTAACGTCAGCATTTCTTTGAGCGTTTCTAGTTTCAGCAAGCTGCTTACCTGGATTAATAGCTAAAATAACGATTCCAGCTAAGATAGCAATAGCTGCTACAACTAATAAAATCTCGAGCAGAGTAAAACCATAGTTAGCGTTTAGCTTATAGCGTTTAGCGTTTAGCGGTTTATTCATAGGCTTTTTAATAAATCAAACAATCCATAAATCAAAATATCAATTGTTTTATTTATTATTTTAATTTTTAATATTTTTTAAATTTCGATAATTATTATTTTCGCGTTCTTCAGTCCTTCAGTTTCTCAGTTTCTAAGTTCAAAGCAATCCTTTTCTGTTAAAAAAATCTGAATATTCTTGATCTTCTTTTTGAATATGGTTTAACTACCAATTTTTTAAAAAATCAGACATTTCTTTAACCGGATCAAGGTTATTACCTGTCTTGCATTTATCTAAAAAAATCTCTATTTTCTTTCTATAGCTATTATGTGCGGCAATGTGGACATCTTTTTTTGGATAATTAAATTCTTCAAAATATTTTTCCTCGGCTTTTAAATGATAATTTCCATAATCTTGCAACTCTTTTACTATTTCCTTCATTTTTTTCTTGTTTAGATTTTTATTTGTCATTTTATAAACCTGATTTATGATAGAAAAAATCTTTTGGTGTTGCTCATCAAATTCTTTTATATTAACCGAATAGATTGGATCCCATTTTAAAAACATAGACTATTAAAATCCTTTGGCCATTCTGGGAATTAGAAGGCCTAAAAAAATTAAAAGTAAAATAATGTCTATAATAATTAAAGTCTTTTCTCACTGTGTTATATATTGTAATTTTAACACTTTTTATTTATATTGTAAAATTAAAAATCCTCTGTTTCTTGCCAGCTAACAACGTTAATTTCCGGATTTATTACATCTATATTGATTTGAGCTTTTCTAATTACATTTTGAACCGTTGAAGATGCATAAATAACTCTATTCTGCCCTGTTAAAGATACGACCAAATAATCACAAGAGTCAGAACCAAGTGTTAATGTTCCACTTCCTGCAAAAGGCGTTGAATTTCTAATTTGCTGCAAGGCTTCTTCGCTACAGGCATTAACTAATAATCTAGCTTTAGCTGATTGTTCTACTAAAATAACAGATTTAGATGAATTAATTCCAGCTAAGAGCAAAAACAAAACAACTGAAAGCCCAATTGCTCCGATAGTTATTATGCTAATTAAAGTAATGTAAGCATTACTTTGAACATCTGATATCTGACATCTGACATCTGACATTTTTTTACTTTTAAACATATTATTTTGTTGGATTTTTGATTTTCTTAATCTTATGACACACCTTCTTTTTCCTATGTCATCCCCGCGAAGGCGGGGATCCAGATTAAAAATATAATAAAGACTCCTGCCTCCGCAGGAATGACATTTTATAAGCAAGGCTAAATATTATCAAACTAATTTATTATATAAATCATCCCAATTCGGATTAAGTTTTTCAACTAAATTTATTTTCCATTGCCTTTTCCATTTTTTTATTCTTTTTTCTCTTAAAATAGCACTTTCAATATCATTATTTTCTTCATAATAAACTAAATTATGGACATTGTATTTTTTAGTAAATCCATCAACAATATTATTTTTATGTTCATACACTCTTTTTATTAAGTCGTTTGTTACGCCAATATACAAAGTTCCATTTTTTCTGCTTGCCAAAATATAAATATAATATTTTTTCATACAAATTATAGATTCCTGCCGGAGTTTATCCTCGCGAAGGTGGGGACCAGAATGACACTAAGCCAATGCGCTAGCGACGCGACGCGGAGCCATAAAATGTTTTTGAATAATTATATTCTTGTCTATTATCCAGATTAACATGACTTAAGGTAAATTGGAAACTGATTAACCCCGGGGTATCTGCTAAAGAAACATTATTAAAATTAAGATTGGTAACTAAAATTCTGTTGTTAGTTAATTCAACCGGCGAGCCGGCACCTTCTGTAATATAAAAAATATCCCCTGAAACATTAAAAACAGTTGGATCATCATTTATATTTATAACATCAAGGGAAAGGCTTATATCATTTGTCCCAACGGCCGGTGAATTTATTGATTCAGCATTTCTTATTTTTTGAGTTATTATATTAACTAAAAAATTTCCCTGATCATTAATCTCCATCATCACCTGTCCCTTGGCCCTAGAACTAATTATTAAAGTAAAAAACCCTGAAATAGATAAAACTAAAATTCCCAAAATCCCCACATAAAGTAGAACCTCAACAAGCGAGAAACCTTTCTCGCTTACATTTAACATTTGACATTTGACATTTGACTTCATAGTTGATTTACTTGCTTGCTTGATTTATTGATTTGTTGTTTTATTGAGCTAATTATAATTCAGCGTTATATCCTCAAGTGCGGGCGTAGCGCTGCCGTTGCCGGTAAAAAATCCTCGGTACTGCGCCCATTGGTCATTAGATCCGTCGGAATGCGCGGAATTAACAGTATCTCCGCCGGCTGAATCCGTATAATAATCACTTGCGCTTGTCGGACCCATCCAGGCCGACCACGTTCCGGGACTGCCTCCGGAATCCGGAGCTGTTCTAAGCTGTAATTTAATTTCCCCGGTTCCAGATTCGGTCCAGGAAATCTTATTCCAGACAGTTGCATTATTCCCTGAATCAAACTCTGAAGAAGTAAAAATGCCCCATCTGCTGTAATCCGAAGCATCAGTGGAAGCTATTAAGCTTACATCATCAATAAACCAGGCGGTTAAATTGGTTTCACTGCTGTCCGGGGCGCTTAATTCAATCCTATCAATGATAGTATCTGCAATATTCATGTCCCCCAAAGGAATTGATACAAGTTCCCAAGTGCTTATGTCATTGTCAATACCGCCCGATAAATAATCAGTTAGGGCAACCGTTGATCCGATGTCAGCTTCTATATTAAATGTCTGTCCGGAAAACTGGGGGGAGAAATAAAGCGGAGGGCTTAGGTGATAATCGGTTGCATAACTTATATCCATTCTCCGGAGGCTTCCGTCTATGGTGCCGGCAATAACCGCTCCGTTAACCGTAATACGATTTGAGCCAGAAAGCCAACTGGACTCCACTTCCCGGCCGGCATAAATAAGGCCGTTAACTTCCATGGAATCGTCTTCCCTGAATTCAATATCGCGCTGATCCTGTAAAATTACGGGGACATCTGCCCTGGCTGAATTTAATATTGTTCCGCTTATATAATTTTCAAGCCTGGTGTCGCGCCCGTTGGTTATTACAGAATTAGTAAATGTTCCGCTGACACCTTCAAAATCAATTGTTAGCCGCCGATCAGTATTGGTAAATTCAACATATATTATTTTACTATCGCTATTTTGCAGTTCGCTGGCTGTTAAAGTATAATTGCTATTTCCCGCGCTTATTACTATTCCTTCGCTCTCAGCTAATAACTTGTAACTAATTAGATCAGGCGAAGGGAAAGTAGTTATATTATCTGAATTATAATCAAAGTTAGCGTAAGTGCTATTGGTAACGGTAACCTGCGTCCCATAATCGCCGGCGCCGTTGCCGTCGTCGCCATATAAGGCGTGCGCCCAGGGCGAAATAGTATTTATATAAAAATTAAAAGACTCGTAACCAATGGTATTAAAGTTATTTTTATTAAACCTTAAATAGCCGCTACTGTCATTATAATTGGTTCTAATTGAGTTCACACCTGATCTAATTAATTCGGTAGCCGATGTGTCCCAATCATTGTTGCTGCGCGAAAGAGACCAGCTGTTTTGAGCGCTGTCAGTAAACATATCCTGATTAACTGTTTGGCCGCCTTTTAAAACCTGGATCTCGTCGCCATCGGCTGATCCCACGTATACATAAGCCCCTTGCTTTAAAACCCTATAAGCATTTGCGCTGCCGTCTAAGTTAACTTCATAATCTTGGGGATTGGAAGGACTGGAAATATCAAGTATTCGCAGTTCTCTTGAGCCGGCGTTATCGGTTACGGCAAAAAGAAAATTAATATCCTCATCAACAAAAATATCGTTTATGCTGTCACCTCTATTGTCATAGTCCAAAAATTCGGAAATGTTTGAAATATTGGAAGCATCAAAGCCGTGAAAGCGGTTGTTGGCTCTGCCCATGTAAACATTGGTCCCGACATGGGTTATGGCTGTTGCGTCAGACCCCCCTCCGTTTGTCGGGTTATAAGTTGCGCTGACTGTACAATCATTGGCCGGTCCGGGACAGTCGTTATAATCCACGGTCCATAATTCGCTTGAATCTCCTGTTGCCAGATAGGCGTAATTATTATCGGCCGTAACAGCATTAACATCGCTACCTACCTCAGTTTGCCCCAATAAAGTCCCTGTTAGGTCATAAACAAAAAACTCAGCTCCGGAACCCTCCTCCAGTTTAGTAACCAATATTTTACCGCCTGCAACATAAACATCAGTAGCATCGGCTCCGCCGGGAACATTTATTTCGGTTATGCTGCCGCTATCCAGATCAATCATTGCCAAGTCATTGCTGCCGCTGGTAGTGCTAAAATAAGCAACATTATTATATATATGAAGCCCTGTCGGGGTTCTGCCCAGATCGTAATTTGCTGTCTCGCTGATTGAGCCGCCGGAAACATCGCTCAGGTCATAAACATAAAGCTCCGGGTTGGCACTGCTGGCTCTGGCGATATATAAATTATTATCGATAACAAACAAACCTCTTACATTTTGGCCGCCTGTCATATTCTCCAAAAGGTAAGAAGTTGTATTAGCCCAGCTTCCGGCCCGCCTTAAAGCGACTTCACCCCCGGAAACATTGGAAACTGTTATACTGTTTTCATTGCCTAAGTTAAAATCATCTTCAGTTGTTTGGGTCCAGCCGAAAACAAGCCAGTTTACAAATCTTGCCACCAAAGAGACAGCGCCGGTCCGCCAAGTATTCTGCTGCCAGGTTACAGTAGAAGTTACTATTTTTGTCGTATCGTTTAGAGAATTTATTTCAATCTGCCGGGTAAAAATATCCGTAATATCCTCGCTGCCTGAAAAAGCCCAGTTAGCGCCGGATACTGCCAATCCGTGAGTTCCGTCAGCAAGTCCCGAAAAATCATTATCCCGAATATTCCTAACTATTTCCAGACCCTCCTCGGCCAAAAAAACTGCTCTTGACCTGGAACCGGCTAAACTGACATTTTCTTGACCATAAATAAGAGCCCCGGAAAAAGCTAAAACGGCTAAAATAAAAACTGAGGTAGATAAAAGGACTTCAATTAATAAGAAACCCTTTCTGTTTACCTTTAACCTTTGACCTTTGACTTTTAACTTTTTCATTTTGTGGGTTTATTTAATATTTTTTTTCTAAACGCAGTTAGTTGATTTGCTAATTTTTCAGCTTTAATTAAAAAAATACCACACTCTTCCTCTGTGCAATACTTATTATTTACTGATAAGTCTAAACAAGCAACAACCTCATTCAATGATGTGTGGGCTATGTTTAAAAAATAAGCAAAATCTTTGTCTGTACCCCTATCAGCACCTTCGGCAATATTTAAAATAATCGAATCAAGAGCTCTCCACAGCTGAGATGTCAAACAAAATTGTTCATTTTTTGGAAATCTTTCCTTGCTTAAATTTTTCAATTCTTTTTGAAACCGTAAAGCATCCTTGTAAACTTGAAATTGCCTAAACCTAAATTTTTTCATGTATATAGTTATTAATTGTCACATGTCAATTGTCAAATGTTAATATTCTACTACCCCTTGTTCATTTATGGTAATGTTTCTAATTAAATTATTGGGCGCTGTAAAAGTAATTGACCCAACAGCCTGAGGCACTCCTGAAAATTTATCAAAAATTATTTCCGACAAGCCGCTTGCCACAACACTGCCGGGCAAACCAAAATTTTCATCAAAACCTGTATCTCTGGTTGTATAGTCTGTGCCCCTAAACAAGACAACCTGTGACCCGTTCACCCTTATACCCCAAGCTGAATCTTCTGCTACGCCTAAAGATAGATTTTGAGCTCTTCTTATGGCTTGTACTGTATTTAAAGTGGCAATATCTATATCGTTGTTAATAAAAAAAGCATAATTAATCACCACTGAAAAACTTAAAATACTCCCAATCAGCATTACAACTAAAAGTACTTCCAATAAAGTAAAACCACTATTTCTATTTTTCTTTTTCATCTTCATTTTTAAGCGTATTAACATATTCACTATAAACCCATCCAGTACTTCCCTCATCTAAAAGAATCTCATACCAATTACCTATCTTATTAACATATTCAAAAACCTGTCCAGGATTAGCCTGATCTATAATATTATTATCAAAAGAATCGCCCATTCTAATATTTAAATAATTAATATCTTCAATAACTTTTATCTTTGGTATTTTTTTTATTATTTCCTGAATTTCTTTTGTAGTGGTTGGTGTTGTTTCTTTTAAAATAGCGCCCGATCTAATAATATCTCTGTTAGATGATGTGTCTACGGTAGAAACCTGGCGATTAAGTCCACCGACTAAATTATAAATCGGCGCAATTACAGCCAAGCTAACAAAAACGACCCCCATCCAAACAATTATCAAAAAAATAGGTTCTAATATAGTAGCTAAATTTTTAGTAATATTTTCTGTTTTTTCTTCAAAAACCTCACCCATCCTACGTAAAACCTTTGATAGGTTTCCCGATCGTTCACCGGCAATAATCATTTGCCTAAAAGAGTTTGGAATAAGCTTGTCTATTTTTTTATAATCATCAAAGCTTTTCTGAAAAGAATTTCCCTCCTCAATACTTTGTTTTAAATGAATATAAAATTTCTTATACTGATGAAAATTAGCAATCCCACTAAGAGAATCAAGGGCACTAACAATAGGCATCCCAGCGTCCAAAAGACTACCTAAGACATAACCCATTCTAGATAGTTCAATGTTTCTAATTATATTTTTTATCTTTGGCGTATTAAAAATAATTGATTGACCAATATTTTTTGTTCTAGGGGAAATAAAAATAAAATAAAAAGCAAAAACCAAAAAGAAAACAAAAAGAGGGATAGCCACTAAACCATACTCACCCAAAAATCCTCCAATTGCCAAAAGAACTCTGGTGGTGAAGGGGAGGTCTAGTTTTAATTGAGCAAAGACTATTGATAATCTTGGTAGGATAAACCAGGAAATAATAATACCTATAATAACCGTTAAAGACAAAACCAAAACCGGATAAATCATTGCCGACTTTAGCTTTGATTTAAAAGATTTGTTTTTTCTATCATGATCAACAATCACTTTTAAATTCTCTGCCAATCTTCCTGATTGCTCCCCAATACCAACTAAAGATATTATATGAAAGCCAAAAACGCCTGTTTTTTTCAATGATTGAGACAAGGACAACCCGGATGAAATATCTTCTTCTATTTCTCCAAGCACTGTTTTCATTTTTTTTGACTTAACTTCTTTTTTAATAGACGTTACTGACATCAAAATATCCATTCCACTGTCAAGCAAGGTTGAAAGATTTTCCAGAAAAAAACTTTTTTGTTCTTCTAGTCCCACATCAAAAAATAGCGACCTTCTTTTTTTATCATTTGGACCGCTTTTTTTTGGGACTGACTTATTCTGTTTTTTAACAACTTTTTGAACCATATTTTTATTGCTTTTTTGGAGAAGCAACCCTTAAAAGCTCTTCAACGGTGGTCACCCCCTGCTTTACTTTTTCGACCCCATCTTCAAATAAGGATTTTGCTCCTTTCTTTTTGGCTAACTCCCAAATTTGATTTGATGATGGGTTTTTCATAAACAACTCCTGCATTTCATAATCAACTTCAATAATTTCAAAAATAGCTGTTCTCCCCTTGTAACCAGTATGATTACAGCTCTCACACCCTTTGCCTTTATATAAAGTATTACTGGCTTTAGTAAAATACTTAGAAGCTTTATCGTATTTTGTGTTTAAATTAGTTCTTTTCTCGATATAACTAAACCGGCACATTTCACAAATCTTTCGAACTAACCGTTGGGATATTATTAAATCCAAAGTCGAGGCAAGTAAAAATGGCTCTGTCTTCATGTCCAATAATCTCGGCACTACCGAGGCGCTATCATTGGCATGAAAAGTTGAAAACAATAAATGACCGGTTAAGGCTGAATTAACCGCAATTTCTGCTGTTTCCTCATCACGGATTTCACCAACTAAAATAACATCCGGGTCTTGTCTTACAATTGACCTTAATCCTTTAGCAAAAGTTAAATCTGTCCTTGGATTAACCTGAATATGATTAACTCCTAAAATCTTGTATTCTACCGGGTCTTCAATGGTTGTTATATTAACTCCCGGATTATTTATGTTTTTAACTACTACATGCAAGGTTGTTGATTTACCTGATCCAGTTGGACCGGCAACGATTATCATTCCAAATGGTTTTTTGGATGCTTTCATTAATGAATCTTGGTCTTTTTGGGATAAGCCCAAATCAGCCAAGGTCATATTATGAACATATTCACTTAAAAGCCTTATCACTACTTTCTCTCCATCAACTGTTGGTGCAATAGAAACACGCATATCTAAAGTTAAATCATCTTTTATATATCTAATAGAGCCATCTTGCGTAGAAAAATGATCGTCTGTTCGTAGGTGAGATTGAACCTTAATTCTATTTAAAATATTTTCGTAATATTCTTTTGGTAATCTTCCCATTTCCTGAAGAACCCCATCAATTCTAAATCTAACTAAAACTTCTTTGTCTCTTGGATCAAAGTGAATATCTGACGATTTAAAATTAAGAGCATCATCAAAAATCTCTTCAATAATTTCAGGGGCGATTCTTTTTTGCTTTTGAATTATTTTTACAAACCTTGCCTCAAGAGCCTTGCGATAATGTTTAAAATTCGGATCAATATCTTCTGGCAAAGAATAAGCTAGACTAACCTTTCTTTTGTTGAATATCTTTTTTAGCTCTGTTAAAATATTTTTTTTTGTTGGACTGTCTGTTGTCACTGTAACCTCTCTAGCCTCATCTTTAAATAAAACTACTCTTAGTTTTTTGGCTATTTTTTCCGGAATCTTCAAAACCTGATCCCTACTTGGAATATAAGTGTTTAAATCTGCATAAGGCAACCCAACGTATTCAGCAATAGCTTGCCCCAAAAGATCTTTATTTATATATTCTTTGGATAATAAAAAATCAGCTAAAGACAAATTACTGCTTTTAGCTAATTTTTCCGCTTTCTTAATATCCTCTTCTAAAACATAACTGCCTTTTAAGAGAATTTCTTTTATTTTTTTGTCATCTTTAAGATTCATACCCCCCTTAAATTTGAGACTATGTGAAAATCTCACTACAAAAACATACTTTTATATAGCCCTCTTACATTTTTAAGGCTTTTTTAATTTTTTTCACCACCTCCGAAATTGGTGTGTCTGATTTGACAAAATAATCAATAGCCCCAAGACTTTTAGCAAGTTTAATGTCTTCTTCCTGGCTCAAGTTGGAAGAAACAATAACTGGAATATTTATTTTTTTCTCTTTTAACTCCTTCAAAAGAGCAAAACCATCAACGTTAGGCATCATTAAGTCAGTTAATACAAGATCATATTTTTCATTAGTCAAAATAGACAATGCTTCAGCGCCATTAAAAACTGCCCTGGCTTCTAATTCCGGATCGCTTCCGATTTTAATTTCCAAGGCTCTTGCCATTGGCTTTTCATCTTCGGCAATCAAAACTTTCTTCATTTTTGCCATACAATATTATAAATTACGAATAATGAATTACGAATAATGAATATATCTAAGCTAAAAACAAAAAGCTTTAAAAAACATAATTCACAATTCATTATTCATAATACTTTCCTGACTTCCGCACGCCTAAATTTTTTTTCTCAAAAATGCTTTACCTAAGCC
>CAYNJS010000008.1:0-25228 GCA_964397635.1 uncultured Gammaproteobacteria bacterium | reverse complement strand
CTTTATTTTGAGAAATTTTTTTTAGTTGCTTGAAAATAGACATCTCTGCTCCACCAGGAAATGATAATAAATATTCTCCAATAAAAATTATTTTAGACATGTTATTTTGATAATCTACGGCGAGTAAATTCTAGAGCTGAGGAATATATAAAAATTATTTTCTTGTTTTTTAATTTTTTATTATTAAACTTAATTAAAATTTTATAAACTAATGAAAATAATTTGTTTTTGTGAAAAGAATCCGCTAATTTAGTTTTTGGTTTAAATGTTTGTGAACTAATCCCCTCTTGCTTATCTATTTTTTTAAGTTGAAAATTACTTTCTTTAAAAAGATTATTTATTTTTTGATTGTCTTTTAAGTAAATAATACTTAATCCTTGTTTATCTTCTGGAAAATTCCAAGCATCGCCAAAAGTAATGTCTGCGGAATAATTTATTTTATTAGGGCAACGATCACAAGCTTCTAAAGAAAAGTAGCCTTTGGATTTTAAACGATATTTTTTATTAAAAAATTTCTGGTTTAGTTTAATGTCTCCAGGCCAACCATTTTTTTCTTTTGATCGAAACTCAAAACTTTCTATACTATCTATCTCTGGACCTTGATTTTTGATGAAGTCAAGAAAATTTAGACTTAGGGCGCGGTCGCAGATAACTCCAAGATAGCAAAATATCTTATCTTGGATTAATTTATAGTTTTGACAGGCTTTAATTTGACATCCTGTGCCCACAAAAGCTACTTGACCATCAAAATTCTTAAGTTCTTTAATAATGGTGTTATTAGGAACGGAAAAATATAAAGATCCTTGACTAGATAATATTTCTTCTTTAGTTTTGGCGATAAAAGTTTTTGATAAACAAGGGCTTTGAGAATCAAATTTTGAGACTACGGCGCCTTGAATATAGTTATTTTCTAGTAAATAGATTAAAAAGTCAGAAATTCCTGCTCCGCTTTGAGCTTTTTTTAAAATTTCTGGGTGAGAAGAATTGCCAGTGTATACTTCAGTGATATTATTAATTAATTCCTCGTGTTTTTGAGGGCATTTATTTTGTTGAGGACATAAATTATAACAAAGACCACAATCAATACATTTTTCTGAGTCTATTTTGGGTACTACCTCTCCCCTAGAATTGCGATAATAAGAAATTGCGTCTTTAGGACACACTGATTGACATAGTCCACATCCGCTGCAAAGATTTTTACTTGTTATTTTATCTATATTCATAATATTTTTTGAGAATATTAAGAAGAACTTCTTCAGAATTAAATTGCTTAACAGTACTAGTAATTTTAGTCTTGTATTGTTCGTGATTTTCTAAAATATTATCTATTTTTGTAATAATTTTTTGACTATCTAAATTCTGATACTCGAGGGCTAATTCAGTAAGATCAAACCAGTTTAATAGCTCCTTATATTTAAAAGACCAGCTATTAACTAGGCATGGTACTCCGGCTTTAAGACTGGCTACGGCGCTATGAAAACGACCAACAAAATTTACAGTTGATAAAGCTAGAATACTATTAAGTTTTTGGGCATCTACGTCTTTTTGAATAAATCTAATATTTTCTTGCTTGTTTGATAAAGAATATATTTTCTGACAAATAGTTAAATCATTTTCATTGCTATCTTGAGTGATCTCAAAAGGCATTAAGATGACTTGAAAATCTTTATTGGAATAATAATCAATAACTTGAGCGATTATTTTTTCATAGTCAACGCCTTGTTTATTGAGCTTAAATTTAATATTGCGATTAGGAACTATGGTAATTATTTTTTCTTCTGATGATTGGACATGTTTATCAGCTAAAGAAAATGCCATGTCATTGGTAATTTGATATTTTTTACGAGGAGCTAATTTTTTAACCCAATCAGCAGACATTTGTCCACGAACAACTATTTCTGAGGCTAAATTTAAGGCTAATTTAATAAAAGGCTTATTACGAAATTTATTTATTGGCCCAATTGATTGAGGGAAAATTAAAAATGGCGTTTTATTTAGTTTGGCTAGAGTCTCCTGAATAATAAAATGAATAGATCCATACCAACAACTATTAATTCCAAAGTCTTCGCTTAATAAAAATCCATGGATGGAGATAATGGCTTGACTGTTTTTAATATATTTAGAATTAAATAACCATTTTAAAGCTCTTAGGGGATGGGGATCAAAATAAACTGGTTTTAATAAGTCGCTCTTTTTATTAATGTCTTTTTTATTGGCCGTAAATAAAATAATATTATATTGAGGATAATTTTGCTTAATTAAATTAGCCACATAAAGAGTCATGGCTTCAGCGCCTTTGTTGCTAAAATTTCCTCCAGTTAAAATTATATTTTTTTTATTTTCCATAAAAATTGATTATGTTTTGAGCGTATTTTGACCAAGGGTATTGAATGGCTTTGGCTCTGGCCGCCTGGCCCATGGTTTTTATTTTTTCTGGATTGTTATAAAAAGATAATATTGCTTTTTTTAGAGCTTGTTTATCTAAGATCGAAATAATAATTGCTTCTTTATTGTTTTCGGCAATACTTCCAGCATTAAAAGTAGTAATTAGCGGTAAGCCACAAGCCATGGCCTCGTAAGTTGCTTTGGCAGAGCCTTCGTTAAGACTAGGGAAAACAAAAACATCTGCTTGTTGTAAGTATTTTAAAATATTTACATGACCCGGTGTTTTAATATTGTATTTTTCTGAATTTTTTAATAATTTAGCAGTATTTTTATAAACTCGACCACAAAGTATTAATTCTGCGTTTGGTAAATTTAATTCTTTCCACGCCTCGATTAATAAAGGCACGCCCTTGCGTTCAGTAATTGATCCAGCAAAGATAAATTTTATTTTGGAATTATCTTTTTTATCGGGTTTAAATTCTTTAGAGTTAACTCCAAAAGGAATAATAGTTATTTTGTTTTCTAAAATTTGATAATGTTTAACTAAAACCTGCTTAACAAACTCTGAAGGGGCAATGAATTGATCAATATATTGAATAGAGTTAATAAAATTTTGGTCTTTGGCGTGTTTTATGTTTAAATTTTCTTCTATGCTGATTAAATATTTAGGCGGAGCAATAGGAACATCTTGGATTATTTTTATGTCAGGATATTTTTTTTTGATTTTTTTGTATAGCCTTGGCGCATATTCCCAGCTATGAATTTTGGTAGTGTTGTCTAGTAATTTTATTTTTTTGCTAACAAAAAATTCAAAAAGCCTTACTTGTAGACGACGAGAAGGAAAAGCGTGACTTAAATAAATATTAATAGCAGTTAAAACTTTTGGGATAAAAGCTTTTAAAGGAATTGTTTTTATTGTTTTATTTGAATAGTTTGTTTTTATAGAGTCTCGGCAAAAAATATAGCCTAAATTTTCAGACTGATGAAGTCTATTGGCTATTGGTAAGACTCGACGGCCGATAGTTTCTGGCGATCCTAAGTCTGAGTTTATAATTAGACTAATCATTTTTTTACTAAATACAGAGAAGTTTTTAAATTAAAAATTTTTAGAAATAAGTTTCTAAAAGATTGTTTTAAATGAATGTGTTTAACAACATTAAATCCAGCTCGACCAGCCATTGCTCTAAAAACACTTGGCTTAAAGCAGTTGATGTGCTCTAAGGGATGAAGAGCGTTTTTGGCAGCTTTAAAATTTTCATTTAATTTTCGTTCTATAAATAAACCATTAGGAACGGTTAAGTTAATAACTCCTTGATCTTCTAAAATATCATTCAGCTTTTTTAAATTTTCTAAGGGCTGATCAATATGCTCAAAAACATGGTAGCTATTTATATAGTCAAACTTGTGATTTTTTAAGTCTTGGGGGTTAATAACTTTAATCCCCTTTTCTTGGGCATATTGAATTCTACTGTCGGCAACTTCTAAACCATAAACATCATAACCAAAGGCTTGGGCCATTAAAGCCCAGGCTCCCCAGCCCATTCCATAATCTAATATTTTAATTTGATGAGGTAATTTATTAGGGAAAAGATCCTTAATAACTGCCATTTCTGAAGTATAATTTAAGTAATTATTAATGGGTTTATTTTTTACTTTATTAAGACTTTCCTCTGGAGATATCCATTGATTATAAAGCACGTCTGATAATTCATCTCCTAAAATATTTTTCTGCCAAATAAATCCGCAATTATTACATTTTAAAATTTCATAATCCCAGTCAGATAATAAACTCAGATCAATTCTATTTTTATAATAATTTTGTAAAAAATCTTTAACTGAAGAATCTTGAACATTTCTTTTTAATAAAGATTGTGGGTGCTGATTGTTGCAAATTTGGCAATTATCTCTAGATATCATAATAATTTAAAATATTGGTTACTCTTTTTTTCCAAGTATGCTCTAAAACATCGGAATAGGCATTGGTTGCTATTTCTTGATTTTGGCTAGCCTGGATTATTTTATTAGCTAATTCTTTAATCTCTTCACTGTTGTATAATAAAGCATTTTTTTTGATCAGTCAATATTTCCTCAATAGCCTTTAACTTACTAGCAACTATAGGTTTTTGAGAGGCCATGTATTCAAATAATTTTAAGGGAGATAAATTAACTCCAAAATCTTCAGAATCGACTAAGGGCAGAGCTAAAATGTCACTGGCCTTGCAATAAAGCGGGACTTGTTCTCTATTTATTTGTCCAGTGAAGATTACTCTAGATTCTGGGGCATATTTTTTATATTGCTCTATAATTTCTGGCGTTTCTCCGATTAAGCATAAAATATAATCTTCTGGTAAATGTTTTAAAGAATTAATTAAGTTTTTAACTCCTTTGTCTTTACCCCTTAATTGAAAAGCGCCAACAAAAGTAATTATTTTTTTATCTTGAGGTAGATTTAATTTTTCTCTTAATTCTGCGGAAGATTGCTTAATAGCGTCAAATAGTTCTAGGTCAACGGCGTCATGAGCAATAAATATGTTTTCTTGCTTAATTCCAGCTTCAACATACTGTTCTTTAAGGCCCTGGGTAACAACAACTATGTGATTTATTTTCTTGCTTAGTAAAACGTGTAATTTTCCGGTGATTCCTTTGGGGAGATAATGAATTTCTAAAATTGTTTTTTTAAAGAAAGAAAATATAAAAGCAGTGATAATACTGCGAGTATAAATTAAGTCTACTTTAGTTGTTAAAGAAAAAAGAGAAAAAGTTAGGGATCTTAAGATATTATTAAATTTTACAACAGGAACGGTTTTTATTTTAAAGGGAAGATCTTTTTGATTATAAAATATTTCAGCAATTTTACTGGTTTTATTTTTAGGAGATTTGGGTAGGACCAAAGTAAGAGCATGCCCATTTTCCTGAAAAGCTTTAGCCATATTAAAAACTTGGACAGCTTGTCCACGCGACTGAGACATTATAATGTTGGCTAAATAAGCTATTTTCATTTTAAAATAAAGTGTAGATAAACGGAGCGATAGCAGATCCTTCAGTAAGAACTAGGAGTAAGCCGATTAAAAGAAGAAAAACAACTATTGGTAAAATCCACCATTTTTTACTTTTCTTTAAAAACTCGATAAACTCTGTAAGGATTGAAAGTTTAGACATTTATTTATTTTTTAATTTATTGATAAATTCTTCTTCTAGTTGCGTAGGTTGATATTCTTGGCCTTGGCGATCATAATTATTTTTCTTAAACGCAAAAAGGCCGTAAAGATCATTGTCTGCGACTTGTAGAATTGTTATGTCTGGAGCTAAATTTTTTCCTTGTTCAGAAAAAAGATTTGTTTCGTCAGTAATGGTGTAGCCAATAACGCCGCTATTAATAACCTCTTGCTCTGTGTTATCTTTATTTAATATCTCTGGGTAGGTATCTAGATTATTTAAGTAAACACCAAAAGTTAAAGAGTCTCCTAAAATTAAAACTCGTTGCTTTTTTTTGCTTTCTTCTAAATCTTGATTCATTCTAAAACCCTGGTTGTTAACTTTTACTAAATAAGGCATGTGGCCATCTTGGTCCCAAATACTTTCTTCTTTAGGAATCAAATCTCCAAATGCGTCTTCTGTTGGTTCTTGGTCAGAATTATAATATTTATTTGTTTCTAAATACTGAGCAATGTTTTGAGCAACTAAATAATTTCCAAATCTAGATAAATGCCCATCAAAAGGTAGAAGAGTTACGTTTTCAGAAGGGTGTTGTTTAAATTCTTCAGTTAAGTCTATTAAGTCTACTGAATATTTATTACTTAAATATTCTAAAAAATCTCTATTAGGCTCTATTAAGTTAGAGCTATGGTAATCATCTGCTGGAAAATATAAAATTGCTAATTTTGAATTTACATTGGCTGCTTCTTCAACTAATTTTTTAAAATTGTTTTCATATTCTTCTTTAAATTGAGTAAGTAAGTCTTGTCCGTCTTCAGAATATAAAGAATCTAACATTTCCTGGGCTGGAGGAAGCTCTTCTACTTCCTCTTCTACTATTTTTTCAGCCTTCATTAAAATAACTCTTTCTTCTATTTTATTATAAGACCATAACAAAGCTAAAGGAGCGTTTACGTCTGGAGCGTAATTAAAATAAATAATTCTAACAACTAATTCTAAAATTAGTAAAGCAATAACTAAGGGAGCAGTGGAAAAAATTATTTTTTTAATATTGTTTTTCATAGTTTTCTAATTCTTCTTTTTCTTGAGATCTATCTTGCCAATAAGTTTTAGCTTGTTTATCTATTTTTTTATCCATAAAATCTCGACCCTTTATTTTGAAAAATAGCCCTAAAGGAGTAATAGCTAGATAATATAATAAACTTAGAATAACTCTGGTCATGATCCAGTTTAAAAGAATAGCTAAAGTCATCCAAGCTTTTTGAAAAGGAAGAAGTAAAACTGGAATTAATAAGGCACTGGTCGTAAATACAACGCTAATTACTAGAAAATAATAATTAAAAGCATTGTTTTTAAAATAATAAACAATGAAGAAAATTAAAAAAGCTATAGCAATAATAAAGCCAAAATCTCTAAGATCTTTGCGGGCACTTTTAATGTTTTTTATTTCATTTAAAATCATATTAATCTAATTCGTATTGATCACGCCAATTAACATCGTCTTTTAATTCTGGTTGTTCTTTTTTATTTAATAAATAATCTCCCATGATTAAATAATCCATGTTGGTACGCATAAAACAAAGATAAGCATCTTGAGGAGTGCAAACTATGGGCTCTCCGCGGACATTAAAAGAAGTATTAATAACTACTGGGCAATTATGCTTTTCATCAAACTTTTTAATCATGGCATGATACAGAGGATTGGTTGTGCTATTAGTGGTTTGTAAACGAGCAGAATTATCTACATGAGTAATGGCTGGTAAACTTGTTTCGTGTTCGTTTTTAACTTGGGTGACTAAAAGCATGTAAGGAGAGGAGCGATCAATGTCAAAATAATCTGAGGCTCTTTCTTCTATGGCAACCGGGGCAAAGGGCCTGAAACTTTCTCTAAATTTTATTTTAAGGTTCATTGTTTTCTGCATTTCTGGTGAACGGGCATCTCCTAAAATTGAGCGAGAACCAAGAGCTCGGGGTCCAAATTCCATCTTACCTTGAAACCAACCAATTACTTCTTGCTTAGCAATTAAATCAGCAATTTTTTCTGGGATTTCTTGATTGGATAATTTTTGATAAGGAATTTTATTTTTATCTAAATATTTTTGAATGTGTTCTCCAGTAAATTCTGGACCTAGGTATGAACCTTTTTGAAAATCATTAATATTATCTGCGGTCCTAGAATTGTCTAAATATTGGTACCAGGTTAATAAGGCTGCGCCTAAAGCACCACCAGCATCTCCGGCCGCTGGTTGAATCCATATATCTTCAAACAAATTTTCTCTTAATAATTTTCCATTAGCCACACAATTTAAGGCAACTCCGCCAGCTAAGCATAAATATTTTTGATTAGTCTGTTTTTTAATGTACCTGGCCATTCGTAAGACAATCTCTTCGGTTACTTTTTGAATAGATGCGGACACATCTTTGTAATGCTGACTAATTTCGGATTCTGATTTTCTAGCTGGAGCACCAAATAAATCACCAAATTTTTTATTAGTCATGGTTAGGCCAACCGGATAATTAAAGTATTCCATATTTAATCTAAAAGATCCGTCTTCTTTAAGATCAACCAATTCTCTAAGAATTAAATCATAAAATTTAGGCTGACCATAAGGAGCTAATCCCATCATTTTATATTCTCCGGAATTTACCTTAAAACCATTATAATAAGTAAAAGCAGAGTATAGCAATCCTAAAGAATGAGGAAATTTTAATTCTCCTGAAATTTTAATTTTATTCCCTTGGCCAACTCCATAGCTAGTAGTGGTCCACTCACCCACTCCATCAACCGTTAAAAAGGCAGCTTCATGAAAAGGAGAGGCAAAAAAAGCAGAGGCAGCATGAGACTGATGATGTTCGGGAAATAAAATTTTACCTTTAAAATCTTTTAATTCTTTAGAAATTATGTCTTTAATCCAGATCTTTTTCTTAATCCAAAGAGGTATAGCCTGAATAAAAGACTTTAACCCTTTGGGGGCATAAGCTAAATATGTTTCTAAAATACGATCAAACTTTAAAAATGGCTTATCATAAAAAACCACGTAATCAATTTCTGCTGTGTTAATACTAGCTTCTTTAAAGCAATATTCTATTGCTTTACTAGGAAAAGCGGCATCGTGTTTTTTACGAGTAAAACGCTCTTCTTGAGCAGCGGCAACAATAACTCCGTCCTTAATTAAAGAGGCTGCGCTATCATGGTAAAACGCCGAGATTCCAAGGATATTCATTGATATTTACTAGAAATATGTTATTATGATTATATTGAATATTATAACAAATATTGTATTTATTTCAAGTCTAAAGATGACCTCAAAAAAGTATAAAATATTATTTATTATAGCTGCCTTATTTTTCTTGGTTTACAAGTTTTCTTTTACTTGGTTAATGTGGGCTAATCGAGAAACTCCTCCGGAGCCAACAGACACCTACATGTATGTGTATCATATTAATTCTTTTACTGAAGGTAGTTTTTTAGAACCAAACTACACCTGGTTTAGAGTCTTGTATGGTGGATTGAAAATGATTACTAATTTAAGCGGGGAAATTATTTTTGAAGCAAATTTTTATCTAGGAACTGTATTATTATTAATAGTATTATTATTTTTTCTAAAATATTTAAATAAGAGCCTTTTTAAAGGAGCATCTATTTTGTCTCTTATTATTTTAACTTTTTACTTTGGCCATGGATCTTATCAAGGCTGGTTATTTGTTTTTTCCTAGTTTTTATAGTTTTTTATTATATTTAATTTTAATTACTGCTTTTTTAATTCCTAAATTAAAAATATCCTTGCCTGTAATAATTATTACTGCGTTGTTTTATCCTTTAATGCATCAAACTAGTATTTTTTCTTTATTTGCCATTAGTTTATTTGCTTTGGGATTATTTATTTGGAAATGGAAGGTAAAAAATAAAAAAGAAGCTAGGCAAATATTATTTAAATTATTTATCCTGCTCTTAATTCAAGTAATAGTTTATGTTGGATTTATGGCTTATTTTAATAAACAAGGAAAAAGCATTGCTGGATCTTCTTTTATAGCCACTACTTTGGCGACAGCTGAGCAAAAATGTCCTTGGTTAGAAAAGATAAATATACTTAAACCAGAAAATATAGTTAATCCTGAATTGAATATTCAAAGTGGAGCTGAACTTTTAGAAAAATCTGAAAAATTTGGAGCCATTGATGAAAAAACAGGAAAAAGTAAATATTTTAAAAGCTTTTATTATAATTATTTACTATATATTTCTCCTCATCCTATATTTTATTTATTTTGGCTTTTATTAATTGTTTTTCTAGTAAAATATAAACGCTGGCCAACTCTGTTTATTTATGGATCTGGATTAATTTTTACCATACTATCTTGTCTAGCTTATACCTATGGATTTAGGGCGTTAATATATTTATGGCCATTTACTTTCTTGCTTTTAGCTGAGGGATTATGGTTTATAGGAAAATATTTAGTAGATAAGTATAGCCGCCAGAAAAAAATAATTATTGGTTTGTTTATTTTAGTAATTTTATTATTATCAATTGGATTTACAATTTATAATTTAACTGTAGTTTCAATAATGAACCAAGAGAGAAATTATACTTGGGATAGAAATATTTTAGAAAAATTAGAAGAAGATGAAAAACAAGTATTTGTTGATCAAAATATATATGTTTTATATTTATCACAAGGAGGAAAAAACATTGAACACACCAGAATAACTAACTGGCTTGGTGATTTCGAAATTAAAGAAGATTCTAAACAATATTTTTTAGTGGAAAATCCAGAAAAAGTATACACGGAAATTAAATACCCCTGGGTTATAAATACTACTTTAAATGTTTTAGAAAAAGCTGGAATAAACTTTAACTCTGGAGAAAAAAAAGAAAATATTATAACTAAAGAAGAATATTTAGAAAAAAGAATTCTAAGGTGGCTACCAGAAGACAAGAAGAATGATTTAGAACTAATTTATGCTGGCGGAGCAGTAGATTTATATACTTTACAAAAATGATAAGAAAATATTTAAACTTTATTGCTTCAGGAGGCATTTGGCTAACTCTTAACTTGGGTCTTTATATTGTTTTAGCTTTTGGAATTACTGTTTTACTTACTCGTACTTTTAGTTTAGAAGATTATGGTAATTTCCAATTTATTGGAGCAGCCCTTTCTTTGGCCGCTATTTTTAGTTTACCTGGATTAAGACGAGCTATTAGTGAGGCGGCCGCTAGAGGTAAAGACGCTTCTCTAATGCAAGGAGTTAAAGCATCTTTAAAATCTGGGGTTATTGGATCATTGGCATTATTACTAGTATCTGGATATTATTTTTGGCAAGGTAATTCTGAATTAGCTATTTTACTAGCAATTATTGGGGTTTTATTTGTTGTTTATAATCCATTTTTATTAATTGGCGGTTATCAAGTTGGGAAAGAACAATTTAAAAGAATTTTTATTTATACTTGTTGGATTTATGGTTCTCAGTTTATAACTGTTTTATTAGTAGCTTTATTAACAAAAAATTTGTCTTACGTGATCCTGGCTTATGTTGGCTCAGTAATTATATCTTCTTTCTTTAGCTATAAATTTATTTCTAGGAAAATTCCTAAAGACGCCACTGATCCAGAGGTAGTAAGTTATGGAATAAAATTAACTTTAGTAGACGTAATAAAAAGTATAGCCGCTCAAATTGACAAGATTATTTTATTTAGCTTATTAAGTCCAGCGGCCTTGGCTGTTTATGCGGTGGCTTTGATTATTCCAGAAAATATTTTAATGTTTTTTAATAAGGTCAGCACTCCTTTGGTATTTAAAAAACTTACCACAACTAAACAAGCAGATGTTTTTAAAGTATTAAAAAGATATTTGCCTTTGTTGGTTTTAGGTTTATTAGTAATGGTTGTGGTGTTGTGGTATTTACTACCGATTGTTATTCCTTTGTTTTTTGGGGAAAATTATCAAGATGCTATTTGGTACTCAAAAATATTATTATTTATTATTCCTCCAGTCTTTTTTGTGGAATTATTTGTTGGCTTAATGCAAGCCAAGAAAAAAGTATCTTCCTTGTTTTGGTTTAACACTATTATTTCGATAATAAAAATTATAGCTTATTTAATTGCTATTCCTGTTTGGGGAATTTTAGGAGCAATCGTTATTCGATTGACTACTCGGATTTTAGCTCTTCCTTTAAGTTTGATTCTGGTTCAACGCTCAAAACAGCAAAAGACCCATAACCAAAGTTCTTGATAATCGGCTTGGCCTTAAGTTGGTCAAGCTTTTTTATTATTGGAAGTAAAAAGTTAAAATAAGGCATCACTAGTGTAGCGGCTTCAAAATGAGTAATTTTCATTTTTGAGGCTTGTATTTTTTTACGCATTACCCAGGGAAATCTCCAAATATGAGGAATGTCGTCGTGACCAGCATAGCCTTCATTGGGTCCTTCTTGAAAAGTTAAAAAAGCAATAATTGTTTTTAATAATCCAAAAGGATAAGCTAAAAAACTTTTAATATTTTTTTGCCAAAAAGCACCGTGGCCAATTTGAATTAAAGAGCAACAGTTTAAGCAAGTTGGTAAAGCGATAATAGCTTGACGTCTAGATAATCTTTCTATTTCTAAAACTCCTTTATGAAAGTCTGGTAAATGCTCTAAAACATGAGAGCTGACCACAACATCAAAAGACTTACCTGGTAAATCTGTTTTTTCAGCATCCCCTAGCTTAAATTCTATGTTTAAGCCCTTTTCCTGGGCATATTTGTTGGCGTTTTTAATATTATCATCTGAAATATCTACCCCAGTGACTATGGCGCCTTTTTGAGCCATTAGAATTGATAAAGTGCCTTCGCCACAACCCAAGTCTAAAACCTTGTCACCAGGATTAATAAATCTTAAAATAGAATCATATTGGGTGCGATGAGCATATTTACGTAAAGGAAATTCAGAGTTATAACGCTTACTCATTATTTGATCTGAATAATCTTTGTAGATCTTTTTTATTTCTTGGGAATTATTTTCCATATTGCTGATAAATATTTATTGTTTTTTTAGTAATAATTGACCAGTCAAAACTATTTTTAACATACTCAAAGGCTTGATCTGTTTTTTGTTGCTGATCTTTAGTAAGCGAGCTATTTAAAACCTCGGCTACGTGTTGATATGTTTCTTGAGGTAAATCCATAGGAGCGTCGTAATTAGAATGGGTCCACTCGAACATTTTAACAAATAATCCCCGCTCTTCCCCTTCTCCGATTAACTCTACTAAACCGCCGACCCTGCTGGCGACAACCGTGGTTTTTGTAGCCATGGCCTCAATGCAGGAAATACTAGTTGACTCAGCAGAGGAAGGAAAAACAACTGTGTCAGCTAAATGATAATAAAGAGGAACTTGTTTATTGTCTATTTTACCTAAAAATTCTATTTTGTCTTGTAAGCCTAAATCGGCTACTCTTTTTTTAATTTCTTGATCTAAAGGGCCCCATCCAATTACTAAATAAATAAAATCTTGGTATTTTTTATTTAACTCGGAAATAATATAAGGCATAAAATGAATGCCGGTTTTGCGATTAAATCTACGAACAGTTAAGATAATTTTTTTGCCTTGACCCGCCTTCGCCTGGCTGCGGCGAGGCAAGTATTTATTTTTTAACTCTTCTAGTTTTTGTTGGTCAATGTTTTGAAAATAATCAACATCTACGCCGTTAGTAATAATCTCCACTTTCTCCTTCTTCACCCTTAAATAAGCTTCTTGAGCTAAGTCGTCTGAGGTGGAAATAATTTTAGTAGCTAATTTTAGGCTAGTCCAACGACAAAGAGAGTGAAATTTTTTATATAAAGAGCTGCCGCGAGGAGGATTTAAAATACCCATGCCATGTAAAGTGATAATAAAGGGCTTTTTTCTTAATTTAGCGACCAGACCTGAAATCATAGCCAGTTTATAAGAATAATGAGAATGAATAGCTTGAACGTCCTTACTCTTTTGATAAATTTTAAAAAAAGCATTAATTAATCCGAAAAGAGTGTTTTTTTCAGATATTCTAATAATATCAAGCTCTTTATCGTCTGGATGCTCCCCTGGTTCATGAGTAATTAAAGAAACTTCTATATTTTGTTTTTTTAAGTTATTTAAAAGCTGGTAAACATGTACCTCAGCCCCTCCTAAGCGAGGAAAGTAGTTTTCACAAGTTAGTAATATCTTCATGCTTAAGAAGTAATAATTTTTACAATTTTTTGACCGCTCTTGCCGTCACCAAATGGATTTGGCCAATTTCTTTTTATTTTTATCATCTTCTTAGATTGAGAAAGAATTTTTTTAGGATCTGTACCAGCTAAAACATTTCCTCCGGCTTTTATTGTTTCTGGTCGTTCTGTATTTTCTCTAATGGTCACGCAAGGAGTTTTTAAAATACAAGCCTCTTCTTGAATTCCTCCAGAATCAGTTAAGATTAAATCTGCTTGTTGTTCTAGGGTTAGAAAATCAAAAAATCCAACTGGCTTTATTTTTTTTATACCTGAGGGAAGTTTTAATTTAAATTGTTTAAGCTTCTTATCGGCTCGAGGGTGAATTGGGTAAATAATTGGTAAATCAAGTTCTTTAGAAACTAAGTCTAGGCCCTTAAGAATGTCTTTAAACTTTTTCTTATCATCAACATTTTCTTGGCGATGTAAAGTTAAAAGAATAAATTTTTTAGGCAGTTTTATTTTTGCCTTGCTTTTTGCCTTTTTTACGTTTTGTAAAACAGAGTCTACTATTGTATTCCCGGTAACAAAGATGCGTTTTTTAGAGAGACCTTCTTTTGATAAAATTTTAGCGCTGGCTTTAGTAGGAGCAAATAAATAATCAGCTAAGTGATCAGCCACTACTCGATTGTGCTCTTCTGGCATTTGACGATCATAACTACGTAAACCAGCTTCGATATGGCCAATCGGAATATTTAATTTAACCGCGGCTAAGGCTCCAGCGATCACGGTATTGGTATCTCCTTGAACTAAGACGACTTTAGGCTTTTTTTTGAGTAATACCTTTTCTATTTTAACTAACATTTGCCCAGTCATGGCTCCATGGGTTCCAGAGCCGATATTTAAGTTAATACTTTTTTTAGAATTAATTCCTAAGTCTTTAAAAAATATTTTGTCCATTTCATAATTATAGTGCTGACCAGTGTGTAAGATAAAATAAGGAATTTTTTTAGAATCACATTCCTTGATTACAGGATACATTTTAATTATTTCTGGACGAGTGCCAAGAATAAAACAGATCATACTTTATAATATTCTTTATACCATTTAACAAATTCTTCGATGCCTTTTTCTAAATCAGTTTCTGGCTTGTAGTTTAATAATTTTTGAGCTTTAGAAATATCAGCATAAGTCTTATGAACATCTCCAGGCTGCATTGGCTTTAGTTCTTTTTTAGCCTTTTTATTTAAATACTTTTCAATATAAGTAATAAAATCTAATAACTCTTCTGGCTGGTTATTTCCTAAATTTATAATTTCATACTTAAATGGATTGTCTATGGCAGTTAATACACCCTTAACGATGTCGTCTACATAAGTAAAGTCTCGTTGATGTTTGCCCTGGTTGTAAACCTCGATAGGCTTATCAGAGGCTATTAAACGGGTGAATTTGAAGAGAGCCATGTCTGGTCGCCCCCAAGGCCCAATAACGGTAAAAAATCGCAACCCAGTGCAATTCAAGCCATACAAGTGATGGTAGGTGTGAGCCATAAGCTCATTAGACTTTTTGGTGGCTGCATATATAGAAATTGGGGTGTCTACATTGTCTGTTTCAGAAAAAGGAGCTTTTTCTTGATTACCATAAACCGAAGAAGAGGAGGCAAAGACAAAGTCCTTAACCTTATTTATTCTAGCTAACTCTAATAAATTTAAAGTTCCTTCAATATTGCTTTTTATGTAGGCATGGGGATTTTCTAAAGAATAACGAACTCCAGCTTGAGCACCAAGGTGACAAATTTTGTTTATCTTGTTTTCTTTAAATATTTTTTCTACTTCTTGATAATCAGAAAAGTCTGAGCGATATAACTTAAAATTTTTGTGTTCTTCTAGGATTTTATTACGATTTTCTTTAAGTTGAACATCATAATAATCATTAAAGTTGTCTATGCCAATTACAAAATCCTCTCTGTCTAGAAGGGCTTTAGCGGTGTGAAAACCGATGAATCCGGCGCTACCAGTTACTAGAATAGTCATGATTTTTTATTTTTGATAAATACGCCGATTCCAGACAAAATTATAATGCCTAGGATTTCTAAAAATACATTAGCAGAGTTAATAGCTACTCCAGCATAATTAAGAATAAACACAACCATGGGAACAACAACCATGGAAAGGGCGATACTTAAGATGATTCTCTCGGCCCAATCAATACCCTCTTCTTGTTTCTTTTTAGAAAAATCAAAAAACAAGAAAGAAAGAATTAACCCGGGAATAAAAAGCACGTAGATTGTGCCGAAAATAGCTCTGATGATTTCAATAAAACTCATGTTTATATTATATTTATATTTACATTTTACGTCAAGTAAATTATAATATGATTATGAATAAAAAACATTATTCAATTGTTTTGATATTAGTTGTGGTTTGCTTTTTTACTTGGTTTAGTAATTGGCTTATTTTTCAATATCAGCTTCCTCCGGGCGATGATCCAGCAGTTCATTTAGAAATTTCTAATGATATTTTAGATGGGCAATGGGTTCATTCTTATCCTCCGGCTTTTCATGCTACGGTAATGAACTTAAACCTAATGACTGGGGTGACTATAGAAACTATTTTGATTTTCTTGCCTTTATTTATTTTGGGAATACTAATCCCCTTAACTCTCTTATTAATTTTAAAAAGATTTTGGGGTTGGCCTAATTATTTAATTGGTCTGCCTTTTTGTATATTTTTATTTCCTTTAAGTATAGAAATGTATAGTCATGGCCAGTTTCCAGAAATAGCGGCCGTATTTTTAGGGCTTGTTTTGTTACTATCCTTCTTTTTTAAAAGATCTATATTAATATATTTATTAGTAATTGGAGTATTTTTTGCTCATCACCTAACTTCTATTCCTATTTTTGCTGGCTTTGCCTTAACTTGGATATTTAGAAATATAAAAAAGGCCTATCTTAGCATTATTGGAGTAGTCTTAGCTTTGGGGGCGATATTTTTAATTTGGCCACACTATTTTAAAATTTTTACTCATTATCCAAAATTTTTCTTTTCTAAGGTAGAGTCTATTGAAGCAGTGGTTCCCTTGATGCATTTCTTGGAAGTATGGAGAGTTAATAATTTATTTATTATTTTACTTTTATTGGGAGTTGGTTATTTGATTTATTTATATAAAGATAAAGAAAAAAGAACAGCTAGCTTGTTTATTTTATTCTGGCTATTAGCTTTAATCTTTTTCTCTCGTTATGACTATGGTGATTATAGTCTTTCTGCTAGACTAATTAGAATTGGAATGTTTCCAGGAATATTATTAATTGTTACTGGATTAGTATTTATATTTAAAAGAATATCTTTTAAGTTTAGTATTCCGGTTATAATATTTTTTCTTGTTGTCTTAGGATATCCAACTATAAAAACAATTAACTATGAATACTCTCCTTATCAATACGAAAGAATTAAACAAGGAGATTTAGAAATTATTGATTATATTAAAAAGAACACCTCTAAAGATGCGGTTATTCTTTTTCCAGGAAAATCCGAGTCTTGGTGGAGTTATTTATCTGGCCGAGAATTTATTAGAACTGAAAGAAACTTAGCTAAAATAAAAACCCATGAATTATATTGGAATATTTTAGAAGCTAATATTACTGATCCAGAAACCATAAAATCAGCGGGCATTGATTATATATATCAAGTGTCTCCAAGTACTTTTTATGAAGTGAGCTTAGAAGCTTTTATTGTGTATGAATATAAATTGATTGACAGTGGCTTGTGGGAAGTAGTAGCTGAAAGTGATCGAGCTAGACTACTTAAGTTTAAAGACTCTTCGCGGTAGAGAAAAATATAAAATTCCGATAGCTAGGCAACTATATAAAAAATACTTCTTGGGCCAGATGTATAAATTAAGATCTGGAAAAAATTTTAGTCCAACGCTAAACAACAAATAAACTAGAACTAAATTTATTAATAAATATTTTAAGATTTTACTTAGCATAGAATTTTATTTTCATTTCACTGATAAATAATTCTTTTTCGGCTTCGTTTAATCCGGGGGCGTTTAATCTAAAAGTTATGAAATCTTCTTTGGTGTTTAACTGAACGTCTTCTAAGGTTGCCTTAGTATGTAACCAGGTATTATGTTGTTCTGGTTGAATGTAGTTAGCTAAAATATAATTATATTTTTTTAGATCTATGATATTTTGATTAATGCCGTTTTCCCAATTAATTGTTGAATAATAAGGCAGGAAAGCTTGATTATTGTTAAAGACTAAAAATCCATTGGCTTGAACTAAGACTCCAGAGCTGGGAATATTTATTTTAACTTTATTTTCTAAAGAAGAAGTTAAGTTGGTAACTGAGTAAACACTTTTTTTAGATTTTAAGTTTATATTTTCAGTATCTACTTCAATTTCTTGTTCACCGTTTTTGTTAATTGGGGTAAAATCTAGGACGCTGCCTTGATAAAGATATAAATCATTATTATCTCCGGCTAGTTCTAAGGAGTCAGAAAAAACTAAGTGTGATTGTTGGCTGGTAATTTTGTTAGTTATAATATTTCTAGAAGCTTCTAGTTTAATTTGATAAACTCCAGAATCTAAGTCTGATAATTTTAAAGAGTTTATTTTTTCTTCACTAGCTTGATCAGGATAAGTTTCTTTCTGCTCTTCTTTAAACTTAGTAGTTTTTATTTCTTTATTATCTTTGTAAATGGTTATAACAATGTCTCCGCCTAATTTGGGATACTGATTAAGATTTTGAGTTAAGAAGTCAAAGCTTAAGTCTTGTTCTTTAAATAAATAAGTCCAAAACTCGTAAGAACCACGCAAGCTCTTATTTAGCTCTAATCCCTCGGCTTGACTAGGCGCGGGAACTGATAATTGATGATTATAAGTTAAAACCTCGTTTAAAGCAGGTAAATTATTTTGAAAGTCAGCTAAAGAAGAATAAAGAGATGGTTGACGCTGCCAAAAGATTAGACCTCCTGATTCTTGCTTTTCCCATTGAGCGGCTGGTAACTCATCAAAAACAGGGTTAAATAAGGCTAAATTTTCCTCTTTGTAGTCATTATGATAATCATAGTCTCCATCACTACTTAAAACCCCTATTTTTAAGTTTTGATGCTTGTAAGGATCTTGATATTGTAATTCGAAGTCTATTTTGCCTACTTCTATACTAGGAGCTTTAACTTTGAAGGTATTATAATCTTCGGTCATTACACTAAATCCCTCTCCATAAAGATGAGGGCTTTCTTCAGAGCCATAAGCAGAAACATATTTATTAGTACTGTCTCCAGGGATATAAGTTATTTCTTGTTGACCAGTGATTATAAAAAATTTAAATAAGATATACCAAATAATTATTCCTAAAGCGATAATAAATGGCAAAAATTTAAGTAAGTTTAATAATTTTGTTTTTTTCATTATGGTAAGTTAACTTTGTAAATAACTACTCTACCAGAAGAGTTTCGCTCGTCAAAAACCGGCTCTAGCCACTCGACATCACTTAATACAGTATAGTGATCCCAATTAATATAATCTGCCCATAAGTAAGGGCCAATAAACTGCTTTCCTCCATAAACATAGCTAATGTTATTTTCTTTGTAAAAGGGGATGACCTCTGGGTGATCAGTATTGTAAATAACGCTACAGTAAACATCTCTATCTTCTTCAATAATCCAATCATAATTACAATCTAAAAATTTACGATCAGTTAAAAGGGTGACAAAACTTCCCCACTCTGCAGCAGCCACTAAAGGAGTGCCTAGAAAAACATCATCTGGTTCGGTATTTTGCCTAATCCACTCAGCTGCTTTTTCATCTGGTTTTTGCAAACGAACAAAGCCATTATATGAATGAGCTTTTTGATATAAATTATAAGCAGAAAAAGAAAATAATAAAATTAATAAACTAATAGCTGTTCCTAAAATAATCTTATTATTTTTTATATTTCTAAATAACCAGACAAAAAATATTCCGGCTAACATTAAAACTGGTAAATATAAATCCCTAGCAAAACGAATTGGTAGTTGGACTGCAGAAAGCTGAGAAGCAATCAAAAGACCTCCGAGCCAAGAAGAAATTACTATCTTCTTGTAAATATCAGTTTTACTTTTTAATAAGTACAAAAATCCTAAGATACCAAAAACTAAACCAAATAAACTAATAAACTCTATGTAGTTATGCCAACCAGGAACATCACTTAGGCCTAGAGAGGGCGGAATAAAGCTTAGCTCTTCACTGGCGGCTGAGGTGTCTCCTTTAAAAACAAAGATAAGTTGTGCTAAGCCGACAAATTTATCGACTAGGCCTTTTAAATAAAAACTCCAAGATCCTAAAAGACTAACTCCTAAAGCTAAATCTAAAAGCAAAATTCTTTTCCAAGAAAATATTTTTTTTCTAAAGATAAATGAAATAATTATAATTCCATGAAGAACAGATAAAATAAATAACAATCCAATAGAAGTAAGCGGATGGGTTAAGAATACGCCTGATAAAAATATCCAAGCTAGCCAAAAATATTTATAAGCACTTTCTTTTTTGTTTAAAAAATAACTTAAGAACAATAGGCCCCAGGGTAATAAAAAGCTAGCAGAAAATAAATCTAAATAAGTTCCTTCAGTAAAAATAGTTTGAATAGTATAAGAAAATAGAGTTACAAAACAAAGAGCCAGAATAGCGGCCGTCTTAGAAAACAATCTACGGACAATAAAATAAAAACCGAGAGCAATAAAGACCATAACAAACCTGACTATGTACTGAGTGACTGTGACGATGGCTAACCCGGTGATCTGACTAATAATACTAATTAAAATATGAAAAACTGGAACATCAGTTAAAGAAGCGGCTAAGTCGTTAGTTTCGGCTATGGTAAACTGTTGATTTTCATTAATCTGATAAGCTACAGTCATGTGACGCAAGCAATCGTCGCCAGGAGGAATAACGTAATCGTATTTAAAAAAATCAAAAAATAAAGTAAAACAAAAAAATGAAATAATCACTAAGACTAAGAAATACTGATTAAGAAATATTTTCTTGATAAACTTGAGCATATTTTTGACCTATTTTTTGCCAACTATAATCTTGAGCTTTGTTATAAGCCTCTTCTCCCATTTTAGCAGTTAATTCTTGATTTTGTAAGAGGCTGGCTATTTTTTCGGATAACTCTTGGCTGTTGCCTGGTTCAAATAATAATCCGTTTTTGTTGTCTTCAATAAAATAAGGAATTCCAGAAGTGTTGCTGGCGATAATTGGTCGGCCAATTGCTCCGGCCTCAAACATGATAGTAGGCATTCCTTCGGTGTTAGCCAAGCTAGTGATCAAAGTAATTTGGTTTTGCTGATACTGCTCGATCATCTCAGCTTGATTAAGCCGACCTAAAAAATTTATATTATCTTCTAAGTTAAGCTCTTTAGTTTTTTGTTGATAATACTGGTAAGCATCGCCTTTGTCTCCAGCAATATTTAAAGTAAAATCAATATTTTTATTTTTAACTTCGACTAAGGCTTTTAATAAAACATCAAGGCCTTTATTGGAGTAGGCTTTTTTTAATGGGCAGATAAAAAATAAATTATTTCCTGGAGTATATTCTTGGTATTTAAATTTATCTAAATCTACACCCGGGAAAATGACTTGATTGTTTTTTCCTTTTTTAATATGGGGAGAAACAGTGATAATTGTTTTGAATAATTTTAAAGTAAATTTCTCGATTAATATATATGCCCTGATAATTAAATCGATAAAAAACTTGTCTTTTAGTAATTTAGCGGAATGATATGTAATAACTAAAGGAGTTTTAGTAAGTTTACTAGCGATAGCTGCACAATCCATGGCAAAGGGAACGGGGGTGTGAGCATGGATTAAATCAAACTTTTCTTGTTTGATTAATTTTAATAATTTAAATAAGAAGCTAAATTTAATCGGAGTATTAGAAACTACTAAATCAGCTTTGTAGCGATGAATCTGACCCTCTTGTTTTTCTGGCTCTCTAGAGAGGGTGGCAACGTGAAAGTCGTACTCAGAGCAATTCTGAGCCACTTGATACGCATAATGCTCTTGTCCCCCGCCTTCTGGGTAATAATAAGGGGTGACTATTAATATTTTTTTTCTATTTTGAGACATTGTAAGTTTCAATTACTTTGTCGATAATTTTAGTCCAAGAAAATTCCTTGCTTTTTTTAATCGCTCCTTGCTGCATAGATTTAAATAATTCTGGATTATTTAAGATCTCTTTTACTTTAAGGCTTATTTTTTTAGGGTCTAGGGGTGAGGTGAACCCGTTGTAATTATTTTTTATTAAAAAAGTTGAAGCATTATCTGGGTGTTCTATGACAATAGTTGGTAAGCCTTGAGATAAGGCTTCTAAAACAGCGATGCCAAAGCCTTCTCGAACAGAACAAGACAAAAATATCTTTGAACTTTTTATTTTTTGTAAAAATTCTTCGTCTTCTAGGAATCCGCTAATTTCTACTCTATCTTCTAAGTTTAATTCTTTGGTCAGTTTTATTAAGTTTTCTTGCTCTGGGCCTTGGCCGATAATTAAGGCTTTAATACCGGGAATTTCTTTAACAGTTTTAATAAAAACATCTGCTTTTTTATGAGATAATAATCGACCAGCAAAAACTAGGTCGTACTGCTTGTCTTCTAATTGAATGTTTTCAGGAAGTTTAATGCCGTTAGGAATGTAAACTATTTTTTCAGGCTTAACTTGAAAAACTTTTTGCAATCTTTGGCCGGTCATTTCTGAAACTGCAATATATTTGTCTGGAAGTTTAGTGCTAATTTTTTCAACTAAATATCCGATATATCCTGCGGGTTTGCTATCTAAATATTTAATCCAATAATTCTTACCCCAAACTTCGTGCCAAGTAGCAATTAGTTTTTTTCTTTTTAACCAACAAACTAAACGACAAGTAAATAAAGGAAAATGGGGCATGTGGTCAGCCTCTAAAACATCGAACTTTTCTTTAAGTAAGGGAAAAAATATTTTTAAGGAAAATTTTATGGCTTGCCACATAGAACGACGGCCGTCGACATACAAAGGAGTGAACGGACAAACTCCATGGAGAGTAACTCCGTTTTCTTGTTTGACAACATCCCCTTTCCACCAATTCATGCAAAATAAATGAACCTCGTGACCAGATTGGGCGAGGCGGGTGGTGATATCGTAAATACGTTTTTCTTTTCCACCCTTATTATAAGGATAGATTGCGTCGGAAACAAAAACAATTTTCATTATTTCTTTTTTTGGAGCTCAGCCAACTCTTCAAAGCGGCGGTTAATAGCACTAACAATAAATCCGCCGATAAAACAAATCAACCCGGAGATAACTAGCATGCTAGTTACAATAGCAAAAGGAACTCTAGTAACAATACCCTTTTCCAGATAATCAAGAATAACTATGGTTCCAGTAGCTCCTCCGGCAATTATAAAGATAAAAGCAAGAAAAGAGAAAAATGCCATTGGGCGGTAGTCTCTAAGAATAGAGAAAATAGCCATTAATATTTTCCAACCATCTCTAAAAGTACTTAATTTAGATTCACTGCCATCTGGACGATCTTGGTAAGCAGTAGGAATTTCTTTAACTCTATACCCTCTTTGTAAAGATTTAATAGTGAGTTCACTTTCTATTTCAAAGCCCTCTGATAAAAGAGGTAATGTTTTAATAAAGTCTCTGCTAAAAGCACGGTAACCAGAAAAAATATCTTTAAAATTGCTTCTAAAAATAAAGTTTACTAAATTTACAAAAAATTTATTTCCTAAGCCGTGTAATATTTTCTTTTTTTCTTTGGTGAAGTTTTCTAAACGAGTACCAATAGCCATGTCTACTCCATCTTCTAAAACAAGATTAATCAGCTTGTAAGCCTCGTTAGCTGGGTAGGTATCATCTCCATCTACCATCACGCAAACATCGGCATCTACTTCGTTAAAAGCCTTACGCATGGCATTACCCTTTCCTTGTCTTCTTTCTAATAAAACAGTGGCTCCGGCCTCTTTGGCTAGGGCGCTAGTTTTGTCTTTTGAATTGTTATCAACAACAACAATTTCAGCTTCTGGTAATTCTTTTTTAAAGTCTTGAATTACTTTAACTATAGTCTGTTCTTCGTTGTAACAGGGTATAATTACGCAAATTTTATTCATAGGTATATATTAACATAGTTATAATAATTGTAAAGGTTGCCTTTTTTGCTAAATATTGGTAAAATTCGTTTATAATTATTAAACCATAATTTATGTGCGATGTAGTTAATTTTGACTATCTTGAAAAACACTATCCTAAACTAGAAAAAGGAGCTAAGGTGTTGGAAGTCGGTAGTTATAATGTTAATGGTAACACCAAAGAACATACCCTAAAACAAGGGCATGAGTATTTAGGCCTAGATATCAATGAAGGTCCAGATGTGGATTTAATTTGTGATATTGCTGGAAACATAGAAGATATTAAGACTAAGTTAAATAATCAAGAATTTGACTTGGTTACTTGCATGAACGTCTTAGAGCACCTTTATGAACCAATCAAAGCTTTAAGCAACATGAAGGATTTAGTTAAGCCAGGTGGTTATATTTTAATGACTACTCCGATTGTCTGGGATTTACATGATTGGCCGCATGACTTTTATCGCCTTAATCCTGATTTTTATATAAAATTTGCCAAAGATAATGATTTAGAGATTTTAGAGGACAGTTTTTTATTCTCTGTGCGTAATACTCGGAAATTTTATAAAGACATGAAAAATTTGCCGATGCCAAAAAAATGGCTCCGAAAACCCCTGGGTCTTATTTTTCCAGAATTAAAACAATGCTGGTCTCACACTTACTTAAGCTTGGTTTATCGTAAAAAATAATGAAGATCTTAGTCCTCACACCGTTAACTCCTTTAAAACAGGAGGGGGGCTTACAAAAAAGAGTTTATAATATATGGAAGCGCTTAGCCTTGGAACACGAGGTTACGCTTCTTAGTGTTGACTCTGATAAGCTAGAAGAAGCTGGGGACTTAGGTATGAAATTAATTCGTTATCCTCAAGCAGGCAACTTTGTGATCAATTTAATGAAATGTGCTTGGAGTGGATTAATTCCAACTTATCACAAGCATAGTCCAAAGAAATTAATTTCTTATTGTCAGAAAATAATAGAAGAGCAAAATATTGATTTAGTTATCGCGGATCATTACTGGGTCTCACCTACGGCTTTAAAATTAAAAGGGCCACAAAAGATTTTACTTTCCCATGGTTTTGAATATGTTATTCATGAACGCTGGCAAGAAAAATCAAATCCTTTTAAAGCCTTGGTTTTAAAATTCTTGTCTAGAAATATGAAAAAGCAAGAATTAGAAATAATGAAGCAATTTGATAAAATGACTTGCGTGGGAAAAGAAGAGCAAGAAGAATTGTCTGATTTAGGTATAGATAGTGAAATAATTCCTAATGGAACAAATATTCCAGAATTAAAAGAAAAAAATATAGCCAAGAATAATTTGTTGTTTATGGGTTCTTTGGATTATCTTCCTAATAATGATGGCTTAGAATTTTTCTTAAAAGAAATAT
>CAYNJS010000007.1:0-25505 GCA_964397635.1 uncultured Gammaproteobacteria bacterium | reverse complement strand
CTTTGCAGCCGAAAGCCATGTTGATAGGTCAGTTTTAGATAGTAAGGATTTTATTAAAACCAATATAGAGGGGACAATGAATTTACTAGATGCTGCTAAGCGAAGCGGTGTTAGGTTTCATCATGTTTCCACAGATGAGGTTTTTGGCCATCTTGGGTTAAATGACACAGCCTTTAATGAGGCCACGCCTTATGCGCCAAGAAGTCCCTATAGCGCGTCTAAGGCTGCCTCAGATCATTTGGTTAGATCTTATTATCATACTCATAAATTACCAATAACTATATCAAACTGTTCTAATAACTATGGACCTTATCAGCATCCAGAAAAATTAATCCCGCTTTTTGTTACTAATTTAATGGAAGACAAAAAAGTCCCTGTTTATGGAGAAGGTAAAAATATAAGGGACTGGATTCATGTTGATGACCATAATAGGGGGGTGGACATGATAATTAAAAAAGGAAAAATTGGGGAAACATATTGTCTTGGAGGAGATAGTGAGGTGGCTAATATAAATATAACTAAAAAGATATTAGAGTTAATGAGTATGGGCGAAGATAAAATAGAATATGTAAAAGACAGAAAAGGGCACGATCTTCGTTATGCTATTGATTTTACTAAGGCAAAAGAAGATTTGGGCTGGAAGCCAGAAAAAAGCTTTGAAGAAGGATTAAAAGAAACAATAGGTTGGTACAAGAATAATAAAGATTGGTGGAGTAGGGTTAAAAGCGGTGAGTATCAAGATTACTGCAAAAAGCAATATGGAAAATAAAAAAGTTTTAGTTAGTCTAACTACCCTAAAAGATAACTCAAATTCTAATTGGAAAGATAAAATAGAAGAAATCAAAAAATACAATCTCACAGAGATTGCTTTGTTTTTAACAGGACTTAATAAGAAGGGAAGAGAAGATTTGTATTTTTTGCTTAGAGATACATCTGTAAAAAACATTCCTCATGTTCATCTTAGAACTGATATGGACCCTAAAGAATTGGATTATTTAGCTAAAGCTTATAATGTACAAGCTATGAACTTGCATCCTTTTGAGCAGTATCCATTGTTTTACGATTATTCTAAATACAATCAAATTATTTATTTAGAAAATACGGAAATAATTTCAGGAGAAAAAGATTTAAAAAATTTTGGCGGTCTATGTGTTGACTTTACTCACTGGGAAAGTGCTAGAAAAAATAATTATCATACTTATAAAGACTTTGAAGATAAAGTTAATAAGTATAAAATAGGATGTTCCCATGTTTCGGTTGTAAATGATAAAATAGATCCATATAGTGATCCAAAATATCCAGATTGGATTGGCTATGATCATCATTTATTAGATAAATTAAGTGAAGTAGATTATTTAAAAAATTATATTAAATATTTGCCAGAGTTGATTAGTATAGAATTAGAAAATTCTATCGAAGAACAGTTAGAAATAAAAAAATATATTGAGAAAAATATTTTATGAGTAAAGTTTTAATAATCGGCGCTAAGGGGAACTTAGGGATACAACTTCAAAAAGTTTTTGAAGAAAATTTTGAAGTTGTAGCTTGGGACAAGGAAGAGCTTGATATTACAAATGATCAGGATGTAAATAAAAAAGTGGGTGAAATTAAACCAGATATAATTGTTAATGCCGCTGCTTATAATGCAGTTGATAAGTGTGAAGAAGATGATCAGGAATTTGAGTTAGCTAAAAAAATCAATGGATTTGGTCCAAGTTATTTGGCTAAGGTCAGTCGGAAAATTGGAGCGACTTTAATACATTATTCATCAGACTACGTTTTTGATGATAGTAAAAAAGAAGGTTATGGTGAGAACGATGAGCCAAACCCAATTAATAACTACGGAAAATCAAAATTATTAGGAGAAGAATTAATCCAAGAGGTTGGTCGAGGCGGAAAATTAAATTACTATATAATTAGAACTTCAAAATTATTTGGCAGATCGGGCTTAAGCGGAGCAGCTAAGAAAAGTTTTTTTGATATCATGATTGAGCTTAGTAAAGATAAAGAAGAGTTAAAAATTGTTGATGATGAATTAAGTCTATTTACTTATACAATAGATTTAGCTAAGGCTACAAAAAAATTAATTGAAGATAAACCTGTCCGCACTGGCTCCGAGAGCGATGCAGGCTGGAAAGAAAAAGGAATTTATCATATTGCTAATTCTGGAAGTTGCACTTGGTACGAGGCGGCTAAATATTTATTTGAAATTATTGGTAGAGATGTTAAAATAATTCCAGTGGGATCTAATGATTTTTCGCGTCCGGCTAAGCGCCCAAAATATTCTGTTTTATTAAACACAAAGCTAGAACCGCTTAGAAATTACAAAGAAGCTTTAAAAGATTATTTAAAATATTGAATGACTGTCTATTCCTGCGAAGGCGGGAATGACAGATTAAAGAAGAAGTAATAAAAACATAAACCTATGAGAGGAATAATTTTATCAGGGGGAAGCGCTACCAGGCTTAGGCCTTGTACAAAAATAACCAGCAAACAGCTTTTGCCGGTTTATAATAAGCCAATGATTTATTATCCATTAAATACATTAATCAAGGCTGGAATTAAGGATATTCTAGTCATTATTGCTCCTGAAAGAGCTGGGGATTATTTAAACTTACTTGGATCTGGGAGTCAATTTGGCGTAAAGTTTACTTATGAAATTCAAGATTCACCAAAAGGTTTAGCAGAAGCTTTTATTATTGGTGAAAAATTTATTGGCTCTGAACCAGTAACTATGATATTGGGCGATAATATATTTGAAGATGATTTTTCTCTAGATATAAAAAGTTTTAAAAGCGGGGCAAGGGTTTTTGCTAAAAGAGTTCCTGACCCGGAAAGATTTGGGGTGGTGAAATTTAATAATCAAATGAAAGCAGAAAAAATTATTGAAAAACCAAAAGATTGGATTAGTGATCACGCTGTAACCGGTCTTTATGTTTATGATTCTAGGGTTATTCAAGCAGCTAAAGAAGTCAAACCAAGCGAAAGAGGAGAACTTGAGATTACAGATCTCCATAATTGGTATTTGAACAAAGGAGAGCTTGAGGTTGCAATGGTGAATGGTGAATGGCTTGATGCAGGAACTTTTGACAGTCTTTTGAAGGCTCAAATTTTAGCTAAAGAAAAACTTCAAGATAAATTAATTATTTAATATGTCTAAGCTAGTTGTAGGTTTTATAACTTATGGAAGAGTAACGGCAAAATATTTACCGTATTTTTTAGATAGTCTCCAAAAGCAAACATATAAAGATTTCGATATAATTGTAATTGATAATACAGACGATGAAGAAAATGATAATAGAGGCTATATCAAAAAGAATTATTCAGAAATTGAATTTAAGTGGGGTGGTGGTAATATGGGATTTTCCAGAGCTTACAATAAAATAATTAAAAAGGCTATTAACCGAGGTGCTAGCCTTTTTTTAATGCTTAACCCAGATATGATTTTGGAAAAAGACGCTATAGAAAAAATGGTTAGAAAAATTAAAAGTGATGGATCTTTAGGCTCAGTTTCGCCTAAAATATTTAAATGGGATTTTAAATATAAAGAAAAAACAAATATTATAGATAGTTGCGGGATAAAATTAAATCCGGGATTAAATTTTATAGATATGTGCCAAGGCAAGCCAGATAAGGGTAGGTGTTGTGGCATTAGGCCTATTGGTCCGTCCGGTGCTGCCGGATTATATAGAATTTCTGCTCTGGAAAAAATAAAAGGAAAAAATCAATATTTTGAAGAGTTAATGTTTATGTATAAGGAGGACTGCGATTTAATTTATAGGTTGTATTTGGCGGGGTTCAAGTCTGCTTGTGTAGGTGATGCGATTATGTATCACGATAGGACAGCTGCATCTGGTGGCGAGAGTTATTTAGATATTATAAAAAACAGGAGGGGCAGAAACAAGAATATTAAAGCTTGGTCTTTTTTGAATCAACAAATAATTTTTATTAAATATTGGAAATTGCAGAGTTTTCACAATAAACTTAATATAGTTTGGTATGAAATTAGAGCGATTATTTTTATAATAATATTTGAGAGGTTTTTATTAAGAGAATTGGTTAACCTTTTTAAAATTAGAAGAAAGATAAAAAGATATAAGATTTAATTAACATGGACTTATCAATTATAATAGTTTCTTGGAATGTTAAGGAGCTACTTAGGGAAAATTTAAGAGCCATTTATAAGAATGTTCAAAATATAGATTTTGAGGTTTTTGTTGTTGATAATCATTCTAAGGATGGAACAGTGGACATGGTTAAAAGAAATTTTCCTAAAGTAAAGTTAATTTATAATGATAAAAATTTAGGATTTGCTAAAGCTAACAATCAAGCTATAAAAATAGCTAGTGCTGAATTTATTTTACTATTAAATCCTGATATGCAAGTAATGCCAAAAACACTTGAGGAAATGGTTGACTGGATGAATGAAAATAAGAAAGCCGGAGTGGCTAGTTGTCATTTGGTCCAAGATAATCATAAGACAGTTCCTCATGTTAGGAGGTTTCCAAAATTATTCGATCAACTCATGATTGTCTTAAAAGTTCCGCATGTTTTTCCTCAAGTTTTAAATAAATATTTAATGAAAAATTTTGATTATTCCAAGGAGGCGGCAGTGGATTCAATTCGAGGGTCGTTTTTTATGATTAGGCGCGAGGTGATTGAAAGCGTTGGCTTGCTTGATGATAGATATTTTATTTGGTTTGAAGAAGTTGATTACTGTAGAAAAGTTAAAAAAACACGTTGGGATGTTATGTATAATCCAAAAGTAAAATGTGTTGATCATGTGGGTAAAAGTTTTTCTCAGGTTAATAGAGAAGAAACGCAAAAGTATTTTAGAAATTCAATGTTAGAGTATTTTAAAAAATGGCACCCAGCTTGGCAGTATTGGATTTTAAAAATTGCTTGGCCGATAGGATTATTAATTTCAAAAATTAAAAAATAAAAAAGTTCGACGTGATGTCGAACTTTTACTTTAAGTATAGTTTTTTAGTTAATGTGCCTTTGGGCGTAGATTGATTATTTTTTTACTCCCACAATCTCGGCAGAAAGTACTTTGCTAATTCTGATATCTAATTTTTAAAAATTATCAAATGTTATCATATTTATCTATCTTTATTGCAATCTTTGCCAAAAATATCAAAAGAGGCTTTACCGAATTGTTTTTTAGTAATTAACATGCCAGGGTAAGTTAGTGCGTCTTTAATTCTTTCCATTTGTTTTGGCGGAGTGTTAATAGGAATTTTCTCAACTTTAAAATATTGAATTTTATCGGCTTCTTGAGTTGGTTTTGGTTTTCCAGATTTTACATTGCAAATAAATTGAAAAACTACCTCATTAATGCTAGGCTTACTATAAATTCCAGATAACTTTTCTATTTTTACTACCAGGCCAGTTTCTTCTTCTACTTCTCTTAAAACCGCTTCCCAGGGAGCCTCTCCATCTTCCACATGACCGCCAGGAAGATTCCATAAATCTAAATCTTTTCGATGACAAAGTAAGATTTCTTCGTTATCATTTTTTATAATAGCAAAAGCGCCAATTTTAAACATAATTGTAAAATTTAATAATAATTGTTACTATAAGTTTAACAGTTATTTAATCTAATATCAATACAAATGGAAAAAATAGGAATAATTTTAATTAATTACAAGGATTACGCTAAAAAGTTTTTAAGCGAATGTAGGGATAGCTTGTATGTCCAGAATTACCACAAGGACGGCTTTAAAGTTTATATTGTGGACAATGCATCGAGTGCGGAATCCAGAAATTATTTAAAAGAAACTTATCCTGAGGCAGTTATAGTTCCAAGATCAGATGGAAATTATTCAGCGGCCAATAACGAGGGTATCTTGCAAGCCAGCAAAGATGGTTGTAATTATTTTGTTATTGCTAACATGGATACAAAATTTGACAAAGATTGGCTGGGTGAACTAGTTAAGGCAGTCAAAGAAAATCCTGGGGCTGGAATGATTCAATCAAAGATCTTGCTATACCCAAAGGACGGAGATTTGAATTATCCTAAAATAAACACAATTGGCAATATAATTAATTATTTGGGATTTGGTTTTACTGACGGTTATAAATTATCAGATAAAAAAATAGAAGGTTATCCAGAAATTATTTATGCTAGCGGGTGTTCATTTATAGTGAGTAAAAAAGTTTTAGACAGAATAGGGGGTTATGATGAAAATTATTATATGTATCATGATGATACAGAGATGGGTCTTAGAGCGCGGCTTGCTGGATATAAAAATTTACTAGCCCCAAAGTCGATTGTTTACCATAAATATGAATTTAGCAGGAGCGTGAAAATGGTTAATTATATGGAACGAAACAGGATTCTTTTGATTTTGCATTATTATAAGTGGAGAACTATTTTATTGATTTTACCGGCCTTAATTGCTATGGATATTTTAATGATTTTGTATTCAATTAAGGACAAAAGCCTTAAAACAAAGCTTAATATTTATTTATATTTTTTAAGCCCAATAAATTGGCTTAGAATTTATTTAAAAAGAGCTAGGATTAAAAAAATAAAAAATAAAAAAGATAAAGATATTATGAAAGATTTTGAGGGCAGGATCTTATTTCAAGAGGTGGAAAATCCAGCCTTAAAATATATTGTTAATCCAATCTTTAATTTGTACTGGAAAATCGCAAAAAAGCTTGTAATTTGGTAATTTTTAGGATAAAATATAGATAAGTTATACGTTAAAAAATCCCCTTTTTAGGGGTTCTTTGTTTGTAAATTAATTTTAATTAAAACTATGAAAGTAAAAAAAGCTGTTATTATTGCTGCTGGTTTTGGGACAAGATTTTTGCCCGCCACTAAAGCCCAAGCCAAAGAGTTAATGCCTATTGTCGATAAGCCAGTGCTAGAGTATGTTGTGGAGGAAATGATTAATAGCGGCATTGAAGAAATAATTTTTGTAATAAATAGGCATAAAATTGCCATTGAAAATCATTTTGACAGAATGTTTGAGCTAGAGCTTAAGTTGGAGGAAAGCGGCAAAAAGGAGCTCCTTGAAAAAATTAAAAGCATTCATGAAAAGGTAAAGATTGCTTATGTTAGGCAGTGGGCGCCGCTTGGAACAGCTCATGCGCTTCTTTGCGCCAGAGAATTTATTGGGGATGAGCCATTTGCTTTTTCTGACGCTGATAGTGTGATTGATTCTAAGACGCCAGTAATTAAGCAGCTTATTGATGTTTATGATAAATACGGCAAATCAGTAGTTGGCGTTAAGCAGGCTCAAACTGATGAAGAGAAGGCTAATTTATCACGTTATGGAAATATTTATGGAGATAAGATAGATCAGGGTCTTTATAAAATGACTGATTCTATGGAAAAACCTGATCCTGAAAAAGGAGAGAAAGTTTCTCCTGATGGTCTTTTTATCGCTGGGATGCGCTATGTGTTTACCCCAGAAATTTTTCCAGTATTGGAAAAAGTTAAGCCAGGCAAGGGCGGAGAGTATTATCTTAATGATGGCTTTAAGGATCTTATAGGAAAAGAGGGTATGTATGCTTATAATTATGAAGGAAATTATCATGATACTGGCAATAAATTAGAATATTTAAAAGCCAATGTTGAATTCGCCCTAAAACATAATGAAATTAAGGATGAATTTAGGGAATATTTAAAGAACTTAAAAGTATAGAAATTTATTTTTTGTAAAAATATTAAAACCCCATCTTCTGAGCTGGGGTTTTGAATTGGTCAAATTTTTTAATTTATAAAATATCTAGTTCAAATATTCCTTCTTGTTCACCGATTTTTCCTTTAAAGTATGTTTTTTTTCCATCATGAGAAGCTATTATATTTTTTATCTCTCCACCCTGGAATAGGGTGTGCATTACCTTATTGTTTTCATCAAGATCGGTTATATTTATTGAGTTGCCATGAATAAAGACTATGTGGCTATAGTTTGCTATCCAAGAAACACTGTCTATTACTTGGCTATGTCTGGTTATAAGTTTTTTTTCATCATCATTTACGCTATAGGTGTTAATTTCAAAATCATTATTATAAGTAAGTTTATAGTTGTTGTTATCCATTTTTTGACTCCAGTTTATACTTTTGGCACTTTCCTCAAGAATTATTTCTTGAGCGTTAGTATTGATTACCATTAAGCGCTTGTCTTTTTTGTCCAGTAGGGTTAAATATGGCTTAGGGCAGGGCATAAAACTAAAATCAGGAGAAATATCCCTTAAAAGCAATATTTTTTCGTTTTTATTTTTATCCCACTGCTCAAGAAAAAATTTATTTTTATTTGAATAAATGAGATAAGTTTTTTGTCCATTAATATAAAAATCGACAATTCTAAAATTAGGGTAGTTTTCTTTCTTGGCAATTTTTTTAATGCTATAATTTAATAAATTTAACTGATAAATATCGTTATTGTTTATAAAATACAGCGCATCATCGCTATTTAAGTTCCAATGAATATTTCTTATTTTATTGATTTCCTCGTCGATTTTTTGACCATCTAAATCAACAACTTTTTTCTTTCCTAGTTCTGGAAACAATTTTTCAATATTTATTAATTCTTCGCTGTTAAGATTATAAATATAGTTTTTTTCATTAACTTCAAAAGCAATTCTTTTTTCATTTAGGGAAAACTTAGGAACGATTTTTTCCGTGGAAGTTGTCTTAAATAAGGCAATGCTAATAATCTCGTTAATTTTTTGATTGAAAATTTTAAAGTATAAGCTGTCTTCTTTTTGCTCGGTAAAAAATATTTTATCTTCATTTGGAGACAAGGCCAGATTATCTATTTTCCCATTTATGGTTATTTTAGGCAGAGTGTTTTTTTTGAAGAGAATTATATCTTTCAAAAAGCTTACTTTTTCGCTTTCCACCTTTATTTTTTTATTCCAATCATAATAACCTTCTTTTTTGATTGTTGTGTCGTATTCACCCGGTAGAAGGTCTGAAATTTTATGGGAATTATCAAAAAATCCGGTTTCTTTAATTTTTTTATCTTGTAAATATATTTTTACTTCTTTGGGTTGAAATTCTAAAATAATCCCCCCGCTTTTTTGGAATTTTTCTTTTTTGAAGTGGTAACGATAACCGGCCGTATATAAAACAACTACCATGGAAAGCAGGATAAAAATAATAATAAAAATTATATAAAGTATTCTTCTAGTTTTTAGATCCATAGTTTTTTAGTTGTGAATAAATTTCGTCTATCACCCAGTCTGGGGTTGAAGCTCCGGCTGATATGCCCATTGATTCAATTTTTTTAATATTTTTAAGATCAAGTTCTTTGGCATTTTCTACAAAGAAGGTGTTGTCGTTTAACTTGTCGGCAATTTCAAATAATTTTTTGGAGTTAGCGCTATTTTTTCCGCCTATAATAATTATAGCATCATTAACGCTCGCAAGTTTTTTTACCTCATTTTGGCGATTTTTAGTTGCATCACAAATAGTATCAAAAATTTTTAAGTTTTTTATCTTTTCTTCCAGTTCATTGGTTATTTCTTTAAAAACACCGGATCTTTGGGTTGTTTGGCTGACGATTATAGCTTCTTCTAATTTTTCAAAATCCAGATTTTTAATTTCATCTTTATTGGATATTATTATAGCCTTGTCATTGCACCAGCCATTAATAGCGCCCACTTCTTTGTGTTTTTCATCGCCAAATATTATTATTGGCAATCCGTCTTTGTGGAATTTTTTTACAATTTGTTGGATTCTTATCACTTTCGGGCAAGTTGTATTAATTATTTCTATATTTTTTCTTTTTGCTTCATTAAAAACTATTTTTTTATCTCCATGAGCAGTAATAATCAATTTTCCTCCACCAACTTCTTCCACGGAACTAACTTTTTTCACTCCCAGTGAATTAATTTTTTTAATTATATCGTTATTATGAAGCAGGTCTCCTAGGATATGCAAATCTTTATTGTCCTTAGCACTATCTGTAGTAATATCATAAGCCCTCTTTGCTCCAGGGCAAAAACCGGCAAATTTACTTATTGTTATTTTCATGATTATGAATAATAAATTACTTTGAATTACGAACTTTGTCATCCTGAAATAAATTCAGGATGACACATTAATTTAAATGTTTCGTAATTCAAAAGAATAATAAATTATAAGGTTTAATTAATTTATTCGTAGTTTTGGATTATGTTTTTAAACTCATCCAGCAATCTTTCTTCCGGAACGTTTTTAATTATCTTACCTTTTTGCATTATTAGGCCGACATTTTTTCCGCCAATTATAGCAATATCAGCCTCTTGAGCCTCTCCTGGTCCATTTACAACACAGCCCATTACAGCAATGTGAATTGGTTTTTTAAAATCTTTGGTTATTTCCTCAACTTTTTTAGTCAATTTAATTAAATTAATATCAGTTCGTCCACAAGTTGGGCAACTGGTTATTATTGGTCCAAATTGCCTTAAATTTAACGATTTTAAAATTTCTTTAGCTACCTTAATTTCGGTTACAGGGTTATCGGTTAGAGAAACCCTGATAGTGTCACCAATCCCTTCATATAAAAGATAGCCAATTCCAATTGATGACATTATTGTTCCTCGAAAAGCAGTTCCGGCTTCAGTTACGCCAATATGAAGCGGGTAATTAACTTTTTGACTTAACAATCGATAGGCTTCAACAGTTCTTTCTATGTCAGAAGCCTTGAGGGAAATCAGAATATCTGTAAAATTTAGATCTTCAAGTATTTTAATGTGGCGCATGGCTGAATCTACCATGCCTTTGGCTGTAACTTTGTTTTTATATTTTTTTAAAATATCTTTTTCCAGTGAGCCTCCGTTGACGCCGATTCGAATAGGAATTTTTTTGTCTTTAGCAGCTTCTACTACCTTTTTTATTTTTTCTGGTTGAGAGATGTTGCCTGGATTTAATCGTAGCTTATCAATTCCTTGGTTTATTGCCTCAAGGGCTAATTCATGGGAAAAATGAATATCAGCTACCAATGGGATGTTGATTTGTTTTTTTATTCCCCCCAAAGCCTTAGCAGACTCCATGTTGGGCACGGCAACCCTGATAATTTCACAACCTGCTTTTTCCAGATTTTTAATTTGTTTAACAGTTTTTTTAATTTGAGCCGTATCGGTATTGGTCATTGATTGAATAGAAATTGGCGTATTTCCACCAATAAAAAGATTGCCAACTTTAATTTTTTTTGTAATTTTTCTTTTCATATAAACAAAAGAAAGATCTTTAAATTTTTATCTTAATTGTCATCCCGTGCATTCCTTAATATAATCAAATAAAGAGACACGGGATCTAAAAAATAGATTCCGCATCATTTATTGTTTAATCCCGCTTAGCGGGACAATATGTGCGAAATGGCATAATTTTTTTAACCTTCCTCTATTTTAGCTCCTAGTTTTTTTAATCTTTCAACAATGTTTTCGTATCCTCGTTCAATTTGATAAACATTTTGAATTATGGTTTTACCCTCGGCAATAAGGCCGGCTAATAGCAGAGTAGCTCCAGCCCGAAGATCCGGGCTATCTACTCTTTTACCATAAAGAGACGTGGGTCCGTTAATAATTACCCGATGAGGGTCGCACATAATAATATTAGCTCCCATTTGGTTTAATTTATCGGTAAAAAACAGCCGACCATCAAAAATTGGCTCATGAACAAGGCTTAAGCCAGTTGCCCGGGTTAAGAGCAGGGTAAAGGGGGCCTGTAGATCGGTTGGAAAGCCGGGGTATTCATGAGTTGTTATATCAACAGGTAAAAATTTTTCAGTGGGCAGTGTTTTAATGTGACTTTCTCCAATTTCTATTTGTCCGCCAGATTTTTTAACCATCAAAAGGAAGTTTTCTAGATCTTTGGGGTTGCAGTTGGTTATTTTTATTTCACTTCCAGTTAAAAGGCCCATTACCACAAAGGTTCCGGTTTCAATTCTGTCCGGCATTATTTTTGTGTTATTAGCTTTTAATGTTTCTACCCCTTCAATTGTTATAATAGAAGTTCCGGCTCCTTTAATTTTAGCTCCACAGCTATTTAAGTAGTCGGCTAGGGCTGGAATTTCCGGCTCTTGGGCGGCATTTTTTAAAATTGTAGTTCCTTTGGCTAAAACAGCTGTCATCATCATTGTTTCGGTTCCGGTAACAGTTATTTTAGGGAATAAAATTGTAGTTCCCTTAATTTTTTCCGCTTTAAAAGTGTAATAATCTTCGTTTTCTGTAAAACTGGCCCCAAAAGATTTAAATCCATCAATAAACATATCAACTGGCCTTTTTCCAATTGAACATCCGCCAGGGTGGGGAATAGAGATTTCCTTGAACCGTGATAACATTGGACCAGCTAAAATAATAGAAGCTCGAAGGCTTCTGCCTAAATCTTTGTCGATTTCTTTTTTATTGATATTATCGGTTGATATTTTTATTGTGTTTTGAGAGCGTTCTACTTGAGCGCCAAGATCCCCTATTATTTCTAGTAATTTTTCAATATCATTAATTTTCGGAACATTTTCAATTATATTTTCGCCTTTGGTTAAAATTGTGGCTCCTAAAATCTTTAAAGCCGAATTTTTTGCGCCGCTAACAGAAATTTCACCGGTAAGTTTATTTCCCCCCTTTATAATGTATTGTTTCATATATTAAAAATCGTTAATTTCTAAAATTAACGCGATATTATTAATTAGTTTTGACATTTTTAATTGTAATAAATAAAAGCCTTTTTGTAAACACCTTATGGACACCTTTAATGTTTGGAGCTTTTTTATTTTTATGGTAAAATATTGATAAGCAAATGAATATTGTTGATAACTTTTTAAGGTATTTATCTAAATAAAATATGCATCTGGCTTATAAAAGCAGATATTTGATTTTGGCTATATTTTTAGCTTCTTTTTTGATTGGTAACTATGCTGATGCCTCTGATAGCAAAGTTTTATGGCACCTTCTTGATGCTTTATCGTGGGTTGTTTATTGGATTGTTACTTTTATTGGAAAACTTATAGGCCTGATTATTGGTATTTTTACCCAAGCTATAGAATATAGAGGATTTTTAACTGAAGAGCCGGTATTAATTGGTTGGACGATTATCAGAGATCTTTGCAACATGGGCTTTGTGGTAATCTTGCTTATTATTGCTATTGCCTCGATTTTACAGATAGAAAGTTATGGTTACAGGAACCGCCTTTTTAAGATTTTAATAATGGCGGTACTGATTAATTTTTCCAAAATGTTTACCGGCATTTTAATAGACGCGTCTCAATATGTGATGTTGGAGTTTGCTGTTGGCATAAACAGTATTGGCGGCGGTAATTTTACTGATATATTAAGGCTCAACACTTTTTTAAGTATAAATTTTTCAGAAGAAATTGGAAATATTGAGGAAAATAAAAACGTAGATCTTTTGGATCTTTTTGTGACGGTTTTATTGGCGTTAGTTTTAGCTTTGGTAACTTTAGTTGTTATGACAGCTTTAACCTTGGTGGTGATAATTAGGATTGTAGCATTATGGATTTTGATTATTTTATCCCCGGTGGCTTATCTTTTGGCTTTTTCACCGGTTGGCAGCAAATATTCTTCTCAGTGGTGGCAAAAGTTTTCCCAGTGGGCAGTTACCGGTCCGGTTATGTTGTTTTTTGTTTGGTTATCGCTGGCTACTCTTAAGGGCGTAATGGATAATATGTTTTCTGTTAAAGGAGATGTTTCTGTTGGGGTGGCGGATATTGGAACAACAGCTATAATGGGGTCTTTTCTTTTGGCTATTGTTTTTTTAATGGCGTCGTTGGTAGTTGCCCAACAACTAGGCGGCCTAGCCGGTAGAGTAGCAGGAGGGGCTTATAATATGATAGCCAGCAGAGGGGAGAGGTTGGCTAAAAGGGCCGTGCGTTTGCCTAAAAGAACCCTTGTTGATACTCCGGTTAGCTGGGCATCTAGAAGCAAGGCAGTTAAAAATAGCCTTGATAGAGTGTCCGGGCTTGGATGGTCTAGTGGTGGCGGCTTGGGCACGGTTGCTAAAGTTACTGGTGTAACCAGTTTGGCAAGAGGGGCTTTAGGAAGGTTGAACTATAGAAGTGAAGAGGAAGAAAAAAAATCAATTGCGTATGTATCAAGGTTTGACGATAATCCTTATACACAAAGAGCTATTGGAAGTTCGGTTGCTTTTACACCTGATGGACTTGCTAGAAAACAAGCTATGAACAAAAGGCATCCAGATAACAGAATTTTTGAAGCTGTTAGTCAAAGCCAAACACCAAGCAACAGAGATGGAGATTGGACTGATAGACAAATTGAGCAAATGACAGATGAAGATATTAAAAAAATTGACCCTGCACGTAGAAGTAAAATTCTTGCCAGGATAGCGATTAATAATGCTGATGCTGTGGCTAGGAATACAGCAATTGTATCGTATTTAGGCAGTAATGCCGGAAGTTCAACTAGGGAAAACATAGCAGCAGTCAGGCCTGATCTTATAGTTGGAGCAGGTGTTGCTCCTGGCGGAACATTACCGTCCGGAACTGATATAAGCCATGCAGCAATTGGTGGTGTCCACGGCGGCCCTGTTTTATGGAATCTGACCACACCATCATCTGCTGATATTGATCCTGATGATATAAGAACCAGATACATGGCCGGGGCAAAACCGAAAGGAAAAATCAGCGAAGATGAATTAGATATCCCAACCCATTTAAGAAAAAAGAAGCAAAAGCTTACCTCTATTACCGGGGTAGCTAAATTGCAAGGTGAGAAAGGAAAAAAATTTAATAAAAATAATATTAGCTTGGCTGTTAATTTTGACGAACTTGGAGAAGGCTTTGAAGATATGAAAAACTTTGGCGGAGGTCGTATCCCCAAAAAAGATAAAGGCAGAGTTCAAAAAAGATTAATGGAAATGTTAAGCAAACAAGATAATATAGGCGAAGATCAACTAAAAGAAATAGAGGCTCATTTTAATAAAGCTCAAAGTTTTTCTTTAATAAATAAAGGTGAACAGGGAAGACGGGGAAGACAAACAATTTCCCATGAGGCAATGCATGGCCAGCTGGAACAAGCCGATCAAGAAGGACTAAAAAGAGTTTGGGATGGCATGGACAAAGACAAAAAAGCAAAAGCCGATAAAGAAATTAGAAGTTCTTGGCAAAATGGAGACACTATGTCAGAAACCGATGTTATGCATGAATATTTTGCCGATGGAATGGCAAACATCAGGAGTACTTGGGCTCGCGAAGGCGGCCATGAATTAGATGATGATACTCGTGAAAAATTAACAAAACTAGGCTTAAAACCTGGAAGCTTAAAAGAAGCTAGTGAGTCTGAAACCAAAGAAAGAAGAGAGGAAAGAGAATACGAAGAAAGCCAGGAAAGAGGATATACCGTAAAAGATAGAAGAAGTTTTAAAGAGGATAAAGATAGTGTGCCATCATCGGCTGGGCAAAAAGCTGAAGCTACTACTGACAAAAAGCATGCGCAAGAAGATGTTTATGACATCGACGGCTCCATCTCTGAGGAAGGAGGCCTGGATGATGAAAAGGCATCAAAACCTCCCAAGGCTTTTATTGATTCTGAATCTCTTGAAAGAAAAATGGACGAGTTGGGTGACACTATGAAAGGTGTTGGTGATGAAATAAAAAGATCTGTTGCGGGCACTGGTTCAGTTGGCAAAGAAATAAAAAACATCTCAACAGGCTATGCTCAGGAAATGAAAAAACAAAGACATCTTGATAAATTGAAAGAAGATAAAAAAAAGAAAGACGAAAAACCTACTGGAAATAGTATGGCTAAAAGTATGAGTGATGGTAGTAAAGATGTTGCTAGAGCATCTAAAGATGTTACTAAAAAGAAACAAACCAGAAGAGGTTTTGGCGGTGCTGGAGTTAAGTTTTCTAGTGGAAACATGCAACAAGAAATTATTAATAAAATACAGGGCATTTTAGGCAATAGCAGTTCAACTAAAGACGAGAAAATGAAAGGTTTAAAAGTTTATTTAAAAGATATTGAGAAAAAAGCCAATATAAACACATCAAGACTGGATAATATGTGGCTTGAAAAATTAATAGAGGATATAGAAGGATTTCAAGGTGATAGCGAGAGGAATGTTAATTTTGAAGAAGGCGGAAATGATAACGGAGTTAAAAATAAAATAAAAGGCTTCCTGGATAGGTTTTCCGGCGTTGGCGAGAAAGATGAAGATGATAGAGTTGTGGATTTATTTGAAGAAGAAAATGAATAAAAATATGCTTGATTATTATAAAAAATTTAAAGAATTACCTTGGGAGATAAGATTTTTTATTGAACAAGAAGGTTCTGTTGCGCAAATAAAAAGTCTTGAAAAAAAACATGGAATTGCTTTAATGGATTTGATTTATATGATTGTTGCAAGAGTTGTTTTTATAGATAATATAGAGGGATATATACAAGAAATTTTTGGGAAAAGCAAGAAAGAAGCAGGTAAAATTTCCAGTGATTTAAAAAGTTATATTTTAGAGCCTATAATAGATTATTTATACGAGGATTTAGAGAAAAATAATTATTGGGATAATCCTGAGAATAGCGCTAATAGGATTAAAAAAATATTTAAAAAAAATTTTTTGAATGTTTTAGATTATTATTATAATCACAAAAAAATAGAACAAATAGACGAAGAAGTATACTTTCTTTTAGGTTATTTTGATAATTTTCAAAGAGAGTTACTTAAAACAATGGCTGAAAACAATGAAGTTCTTACCAGTCAAAATATTGTAATTGACGGTAAAATTGAGCCAGGCACTGTAGGTAACTGGATTAAAGACTTTATTAAAGAAACGGGAATATCCAATGTTAATAATTTAAGCATTTCTAAATATTTAGTTTATTCAGCTAATCCCAAAAAGATTACAGACTTAGAAAAAGAAAAGATTAAAAAAATAATTACGGTTTATAGAAATATAAAAAACTTTTTTGATGATTTATTGGAGGTGCAAGACGGTAAAGAAATTAAAATTATACCCTTTTATCAAAAGGAGGAAGAAAAAAAAGCCATAACCGTAGATAGTTTAAATCAAAAAATAACCGATAAGGAGAGGCAAGAATACAGAGAGGAAAAAGTCGAAAAACTGGAAAAAGATTTTAGCCGGGAAATTGAGAAAAAGGCTATTGAGGAAGAAGTTTTGAACAAGAAAGATTTTTCTCATTTAGAAGAAGAAAAGAAAAGTTTACAAAAAATGCTAGATCAATATAAGGAAAACAGCCTTGAGAGAAAAGCGGTTGAAGAAGAATTGGAAAAATTATAAATTTTTTAATAATTACTAATTTTTAATATCTAATTTCCTTGAATTACGAAATCATAAACCTATAATGTATTAGATCTCTGCTTTCGCAGGAATGACAAATTTTAAGTTTTTTAGGTTTTGTAACTTAAAGCAATGGTTTAATTTTCAAACGATAAAATTAAGCGCAACAAATAAATGACAAATCAAAATATTAAAAAACAAATTTTACCTATTTTAAGGCGTCATGGCGTGATGAAGGCATCTGTTTTTGGATCTTTTGCCAGAGGTGAGGCCAAAAAAGGGAGTGATGTTGATTTATTGGTAAAATTGCCTAAGGGAAAAAGCTTGCTTGATTTAGTAAGCTTAAAACTTGAATTAGAAGAAAAACTTGGCAGAAAAGTGGATGTTTTAACCTATAACTCTATAAACCATCTTTTAAAAGATATTATATTAAATGAACAAAAAATAATTTATGAAAAAAGATCCTAAGATTTTTTTGGAGTATATTTTGGAAAGTATTGAAAGCATAGAAGATTATTTGGACGCGTTTTCTAAAAAGAAATTTTTTGATGATCAAAAAACTCAAGATGCTGTTATTAGAAAAATAGAAATAATTGGCGAGGCAGTGAAAAATTTGCCTTTAGGATTTAGAAACAAGCATCCGGAAATATCCTGGAGAGAAATAGCCGGAACTCGTGATATTATTGTCCATGAATATTTTGATATTGATCTCGATTTAATATGGGTAATTGCAAAAAAAGATATTCTTAAATTTAAAAAACAGGTTTTAAAATTATTAAAAGGCTTTAAATAAAAACATTAATTTCTTTTTAACAAACGTATAAAAGGCATTTAAAAATTTGAAAATTAAAAAATTGCATATTTATTAGAAATTGAAAATTATCGTCGCCTCGGCGGGATCCTGCCTTCATTAAAATTTTTATAATAAGGTGGCGGGAGAAATTTAATTTTATGTTGCGTGATATTTTACAAAAATTTGAAAAATTACCTGAGGAAAAGAAGCGATTTTTGTCTTCCCCGGTTGTTTTGGCTTATATTGAAGAAATAGAGGTTAAATATAGCATAAAATTAGCGCTAGTTTTAATGGAAATAGTTGTAGGTGAAAAAAAAGAAGATTTTATTAATTTTTTAGCCAGTAAACTGCATTTAGACAAAATCAAAGCAGAAAACATTTCCGATGATGTTAAAGAAAAAATATTAAAGGAATTTTACGAAATAGGTGAAGTTAAAAAAGATCTAAATAAACCAAAGCCTATTAAAGCAGATAGGGTTAATTTTGTTAAGCCTAAAAAATCTCCTTCTCTTGGACAAGGTTTTGGCAAGATAATAAAAACAAAAAATAATTTGTCTTTTAAACAGGAAGAGTATAAGCAGGAAGCAAAAAAAAGTAAGAAAAACGATATTTTAGCTCCGCCATCGCCAGCTATCACTCCTGTTGCTTCAAAGGCTCCCATTGTTAAGCCGACAGTAAAAGGGTTGCTTGAACAAAAATCTCCAGAAAAATTAAAAACAATTAAACCGCAAATTGATAATTTTAATAATGACGACAAGGAAGAAATTAAAAAAATTAAAAACAATGTTAAGCTGGATAAATCTATGGCCAATAAGGTTGATTGGGACAAGGAGGCAGAAGTTATAATAAAAAATTTAAATATAAACATAGAAGGTGATTTAAATATAAAATTGAGAAATATTTTATCAAGCACCTTGCGTGGAGTTAGGAGTACAATTGATTCAAGGGAAGTTTTAAAAAAACGATTAGAAAATGGCGGAATGGGATTTGAAATAAGCTTAATTGATAATATTTTGGGGGCGATTAAGCACAGAAAAAAAATGTTAGACGATATTCATTCCGGCGTTAAATTGCCAAGTCATATTTTTGTTTTGAGCGGGGATGGCGAGCCAATGATTAAAAAGGATAAAAACTATAAAGATAATAATAGGAAGGCGGATAAGCCTTTACCTGTTCTACCAAGTGGAGCCATGGAGGACAAGCCGATTGGTAAGCCAGCCTTTGTTAGGGCTATAGTGGGCAAAGAAGAAAAAAATAAGCCAAAGAAGAAGAGATTTATTTTTATGCCACCCAAAAAAGAAGATAAAAAAATAGAAGCAAAGGAAAAAACAGCTGAAAATAACAAGATAACGGACAAGCCAGCCTTCGTCCCGCCAAGCGGGATCTCAGCGGACAAAGAAGAAAAAATAAAGAAATTTAGAGAAAAAGTTCCATTGATTTTTAAGGACGAGGTGTTGGGTGATAAAAAATCCCTAGTTAGCCAATCAAAGACTTTTTCAGCTCCGTTTAAAAAAGAACCTGATCGCAATATTCACATAAGTGATGCAGACAAGGAAAAGTTGGTAAATAAAGAAAAGAAAAAAGAAAAACAAGATAAAGAGCAAATAAATAAAACAACCAAAGAAATTAAGAAGGGATTATTTTTCGGCTTGTTTAGTAAAAATAATCACCGCCGCGGCGGGACCACGTCTTTATTAAAATTAAAAAAGGGACGTGGAAAGGTTAAAAAAACAACAAGTAAAAAAGTAAAAATAGAGGATGTTAAAAGGGTTGATGTATCTGCCTACGAAAGCAGTGATAAACACAAGCTTATTGGCCCGCTTGAGGAGCTTGAAGGGTTGTCGCTAATAGATTTTAGGAATTTATCCGAAGACCCTATTATAGCAACTAATAAAATAGAAGAAAAAATTAATAATTTAGAATTAGAATCTTTGGCAAAAAGGATTTTAGGCATAAAAGCTTGGAAAAAATGCGAAATAAATCAGGCCTATCTTTCTATTTTAAATGAAGCAATGATGAAAAATATTTCTTTTAAGGCGGTTATAGATGAAAGAAATAATACTAGAAAACCTACTTTGGACATTAAAGAATTTGATGCTATAGCTGATTTTAACAAAAAGCTTAGATTTTGATCATATTAACATCGTAACTTCGCCAACCAACTAGATTAACAGTTAAACATAATTTGTTTATAAGCAGTTTTTGTGATAAAATTAGATTAAGTTGAACTCACATTGGGTAAGCTCGATACTGTCATTCATGCGAAGGCAGGAATCTAAGAAAAATAGCAGGATACAACATAATGGATTCCCGCATTCGGGGGAATGATATGGGAATAAATTTATTTTTGTTAAATTATTATTTTGTTAGTATGTTAGGCGTTTTCTATGAGGCAATTTGTAGTCCCGCAATTTATTCAGGTAGAAAATAAAGTTATTGGCTTTATTACTGTTAGGCAGTTTGCTTTGCTTTTAGCAGCTTTGTTTATTTCGGTAGCATTTTATAAATTTGCCGATGTTACTTTGTTTATTTTTATTACAGTTATAGATTTTGGAATAGCCGGGCTTTTTGGCTGGGGCAAAGTAAATGGCCGGCCTATACATTATTTTTTTATGAATTTCTTTAAAAATTTTATGTCTCCTAATAGAAGGATTTGGGGTAAAGATTTTAGCAATCTTTATATAAAGGAAAGAATGAAAAAAAAGAAAGAGGAAAAAGAAGAGGGGGTATCGCAAAAATCTTTAATATTAAAAGGATCACGTCTTTCTGAGCTTTCCTTGATTGTTGATACCGGTGGAAGGTATCAAGGGGATATAAAGTAGGATTTTTGGGATTTTTGAGACTTTTAAGATTTTTGTGATACAAGTTAATAAAATTTGTCTTAAATATCGCAAATATCTCAAATATATCAAATATAATAATTATCTCAATAAAAAATTATGGCGACTAAAGCTAAAAATTCAGGAAAGCAGACGACGCAGGAATATTTAGATATTTCGGAAATTAAGGATGATTGCGTTATTTTAAAGGACGGTACATTGGTAGCGGTTATTTTAGTTTCTAGTATTAATTTTTCCTTAAAGTCAGCTGAAGAACAAGAAGCTATAATACAGGCTTATATTAATTTTTTAAATTCATTTGATTTTCCTGTTCAGATAGTTATTCAATCTAGAAAATTAAATATTGATTCATATATTGAAAAATTAAAAAAAATAGAAAAAGAACAGACCAATGAACTTCTTAGAATTCAAATTGCTGAATATAGCAATTATATTATTGAGTTGGTAAAAATTGGTCAAATAATGACAAAGAAATTTTATATTACTATTCCTTATAATCCAGCGGCAGATAAGGATAAAAAAGGACTTAAAAAGTTTGTAGAAGTTTTCTCTCCAGGGTCAGTTGTTCGATTAAAAAGAGATATTTTTATTAAACGAAGAAAAGATTTGATGCATAATGTTAACAATATTGTTGCCGGAATTAGCAGTATGGGGTTAAGCGGGGTTTTGCTGGATACCCAAAGCTTAATTGAGCTTTATTATAATATTTATAATCCTACAACTGCCCCTCGTCAGCCGCTTAATTTAAGTAAAATGCAAATAGAGAATTGAAACTAGAATCATGAAGTATGAATTATAAATCAGGCAAGATAAGATCTTTTACCGATTTAAATTCTTGGAAAGAAGGCCATATTCTAGTGATAGATATTTACAGGGCAACAAAAGATTTTCCAAAAGAAGAATTATTTGGGTTAGTTTCTCAAATGAGAAGATGTTCAGTTTCGATAACATCAAATATTGCGGAAGGTTTTTCTAGAAAATCTTTTTCAGAGAAAATACGTTTTTATTATATTTCTCAAGGGTCTAATACTGAATTGCAAAATCAGCTTATAATATCAAAAGATATTGGTTATATAAATAAAGATAAATTTAATAAACTATTTCAACAAACTATAGTTGTTCAAAAATTAATTAATGGATTAATTAAGGGAACTAGAAAGTTTTTAAAAGAAGCATAATTCGTTATTCTAAATTCGTAATTCATTTTTATGTTTAAACCATCAGATATTAAAAAACAGGAAAAAGAGCTTGCCCACGCAGAGGACAAGAAGGATAGGTTGTCATTTTTTCAAAAACAACAAAAAGAAGAAAAAGAAGTAAAAGAAGAGAGGATAATATTAGAAGAAGAAAAAGCCTATAGGCGTGGTGTGGTTACGATAAAGGATATTATTGCGCCTGCGTCTTTTGAGGTTAAGCCGGCTTATGTTCGCTTGGGGGATAAGTATACCAGGACCTTGTTTATTATTGAATATCCTCGTTATATTTCTATTGGCTGGTTTTCTCCAGTTATTAATTTTAGTGCCACAATCGATGTAAGTATGTTTTTTGTTCCTATCGATGCTGGGGTGGTATTAAAACAACTTAGAGATAAAGCCGGTAACTTAGAAGCTCAGCTGGTGGCCGATGCAGAAAAAGGTGCGCCTCGTGATCCACTTAGGGAAACTGCTCTTCGTGATGTTGAAAAGTTAAGAGATGATTTAACTCAGGGGATTGAGCATTTTTTTCAATATTCTCTGTATATAACAATTTATGCCGATACGCCAAAGGAACTTGAAAACCTAACTGAGGAGGTTGAGGGTATATTAGGCTCTAAACTTGTTTTGAGCAAGAGGGTTTTGTATCAAGCTGAAGAAGGATTTAATTCCTCGGTGCCCTTAGGAGACGATCAGATAGGAATTCCTTTTAATATGAATTCATCACCAGTTGCATCTTCTTTTCCTTTTATGTCATCTGAACTTACATCAGATGATGGTATTTTGTATGGCATTAACAGGCATAATAATAGCTTGATTTTATTTGATAGATTTTCTTTGCAAAATGCTAACATGGTAGTATTTGCTACTTCTGGTGCCGGAAAAAGTTATGCGGTTAAGTTAGAAATTTTAAGAAGCATGATGTTTGGTGCAGATGTTATTATTATTGATCCAGAGCGGGAGTACGAGCATTTAAGTGAATCTGTTGGTGGAACATATTTAAATATTTCTCTTAATTCACCGATCAAGATTAATCCTTTTGACCTTCCTCGATCGCTTGGGGAGGATATGAAAACCGGAGACATCATTAGAAGCGCTGTAATTACTTTAAAGGGATTAATGAGGCTGATGCTTGGTGATTTAAGTCATCAGGAGGATTCTTTGATTGATAGAGCCTTAATTGAAACATATGCTAAAAAAGATATCACTCCTGAAAGTGATTTGAGCAATGTGGAACCGCCACTACTTCAAGATTTGCAAGAAGTTTTAGAGGGCATGGAAGGGGCTGAAGACTTAGTTCTTAGAATTAAAAAATATACTGAGGGTACATTTTCTGGTCTTCTTAATAACTATACCAATGTAGATATGAAAAATCAGTTGGTGATATTTTCCGTTAGAGATTTAGAAGATGAGTTAAAGCCTGTTGCCATTTACATGATTGTTAACTATATTTGGAACGTTGTAAGGTCAGAGCTTAAAAGAAGGATTTTAACGATTGATGAGGCGTGGTGGCTAATGCAAAGAGAAGATTCGGCTAAGTTTATTTTTGCTTTAGTAAAACGTTGTAGAAAGTATTATCTTGGTGTAACAACTATTACTCAGGATGTTAATGACTTTTTAGTTTCTCCTTATGGTCAAGCTATTGTGAATAACTCTTCTTTGCAGCTTTTATTTAAACAAACCACCGCTGCCATTGATACAGTTCAAAAAACATTCATGCTTACTGAAGGGGAGAGATATTTATTATTAGAATGTGGAGTTGGAGAAGGAATATTTTTTGCTGGTAAAAAGCATGCTGCTATAAAAATTGTAGCTTCCTATACTGAGGACCAAATCATTACATCTGACCCAAGACAGCTTTTGGAAATTGAAGAAGCTAAAAAGGAGTTTGAAGAAGAAACAAAGAGCAAGAAAGGGGAAGCACAAAAAGAAGAAGAAATACCGTCAGAAGAAGACTTGGATGAAAATCAGATTCAAGGATAATAAATTTAATTTTAAAAATATATGTATAGAAATAAAAAAATAGTAATAATTGTGGTGGCCGCTATTTTTTTAATTCCAATAATTATTGCTCTGGTTTTATTTTTAACTTCAGGCAGCAATGATACTGGTAGTAATAATTTAACAAATGTAAATTCAGAAGAGGCTAAGTTGCCAGATACAGGAGGAGAGCAGAAAGTTATAACAGAAATAAAAGAAGTAGATACAGCTACCTTAAGAAAAGTTACTAATAATGAGGCAGATATACGAAATAGTTCTATTTTTGTAGTGGAGAATATGGGAAGTTATTCAACCGATACTTATGATTTTGTTAATTTAAGAAACGCTAAGCTTTTAGCTACGAACGAAATGAAAAATTATATCGATAGCCTGATTTTAAGTTATCAGCAAAATAATCCAAAAAACAATCAATATTACGGGGTAACGACAAAAGCTTTGTCTGTAGAAATCTTAACTATCGAAGTTGTTGATAGTGGTGAGCCGGTCCAAGTGGTTGTATCCACCCAGAGAATAGAAACAATGGGTGAGAATAATCCAATTTCTAGTACTAAATACAGAAAAATGGAGGTTGAACTTATAAAAACCGGAGATAAATGGCTTGTTAGTAGTGCTAGATGGCAGTAGACAGTATTAAAAAGTTTTTTGTTAATATATTTTTTCCCAAAGAGTGTATTGTTTGTGGCGATGCTGGCGAGTGGATTTGTGGAAATTGTTTTAATTCAATAGATTTTAAACCTTTAAACCTTTGTAGTTTTTGCGAAGGTTTTTCTTTTTTAGGGAGAACCTGTAAAAAATGCAAAAAAGATAATTATTTGGATGGAGTTTTTTCTTTTAATTCTTATAATAATCTTATTTTAAAAAAGATTATACATACTTATAAATATAATAATGTTAAGACTTTTGGTGATAAATTATCCTTATTTTTGGCTATTGTTTTGAAAAATATAGAAAAAGCCCAAGCTATTAACGCTATTCCAATTATAGTTGATCAAAAGACTTTATTTCTCTCTGTTCCTTTGCACAATAAAAGATTGCGTTATCGAGGGTTTGATCAGGTAGAATTACTTCTTAATAATTTAGTTTTAAGCGGTGTTGTAGATTCAAATAAGGTTGGTAGAGGTTTAATAAGGGATAAATATACAAGACCACAGGTAAAAGTGGAAAATAAGAAAGAAAGATTAAAAAACCTTAGAAATGCCTTTAAATATGAGGGGGGAAACATAAAAGGCCTTAAGATAATATTAATTGATGATGTTTCGACAACGGGCACTACGTTTAATGAGTGTGCCAAAGTTTTAAAATTAGCTGGAGCCAGGAAGGTGTATGGGGTTTGTGTGGCCAGGGGGTGAAATAAAAACAGGACTTTCGTCCTGAATTTATCCTTGGCGGTACCTTTTGGTTGAAATTCTAACTTTTTTTGAACAAAATCCAGAATAATGATGTGCGTTTCCGCTCGCCTCCGCTTCGC
>CAYNJS010000006.1:0-26645 GCA_964397635.1 uncultured Gammaproteobacteria bacterium | reverse complement strand
AGGTAGGACATTTCTATTTGGCTGTACTATGACATTATCATTTGGCTACGACATAGAGCCGTGAAAGGTTGACAGTTGATTAAAAAAATGTTATGATCATAAAAATGCCTTAAAAGATTTATGAAAATAACTATTCTAAAAAAACCAAAGAGGGTTACAGGTGTCAAGACACTGAAAGTGTCATATTTCCAAATTAATAAAAATATTATATAAAAAATACTCCCCAATAAGGGGGTATTTTTTTGTGCAAATTTTTTGCAAAATTAAGCTCTTTACAGGGAAAAATCATAGAGGGGGAACAACCAATGAAAAAGTTAAAAAGAACTAATGTGCAATGCGGTCTGATGCGAGGATGCGGAAACAAAGAAACGGGAACAATTTATTGTGACACCATAGGATGGGAAATTAGAAAAAATTACCCAAAAGACTTTGAATGCTGCTCAAAAGATGGGCGATGTATGGGCCGAAATGAAGGCAACGATATGCGGGTTCAATCCGTAGAATGTATGTTTAGGGAGGAATGTTTTAATGGAGCTAGATGTGACGGACCGCAGGGTCAATACTGCACCTTAAAAGAAATTAAAGGCGAAGAAGCTATAAAGCTTCTGAAACAAAAAATCGATAAAAATCCCAACGGAAAGAAAAAAGATATCCTAGAAAGTCAGGTAACCCTAATACAAAGTTCTATTGCCATAATGGCAAGTGCCTAAAATTTTCCCAAACCAAAATTCAAAAGGCCCGTCTACTACAGACAGGGCCTTTTAAAGTTTTATTATGTTTTATTTCAAAAATTTTTTGATTTCCTTTTTAGCTTCGGTTTTATTCTTTACCCAAACGATTCTCTTGTCCCGCTTAAACCAAGTTTTTTGTCTTTTAGCAAATTGGTTAATAGCCCTATCTAATCCATCAAACATTTCATTATAGCTAATCTCGCCTTTTAAATATAAACTTAAATATTTATACTCAAGCCCAAAACCTTCTAACCTCTTCCAGCTAACTCCCCCCTCCTTAAGACGCTTTACTTCACCTAGCATATCTTCTTTTTCCAGTCTTTCTTTTAATCTCTTTTTTATTCTACCGGCTAAAATCTCTTTTGGAAAAGTTAAGCCCAATATTAAAACATCGTATTTGGGATCTTGTTTTTTAAACAACTCTTTCAAAGGTTTTTTATTAGTAAGACAAAACTCTAAATATCTAACTAATCTTCTCTTATTTTTTTCTTTAGTTATTTCTTTAAATTCTTTTTTATTCAATTTGCTTACTTTTTTTAGTTTATTTAAAATGTCCATTATTTCCAGCTCATCCAACTCTTTTCTTAATTTAAAATTAGGCTTTATAAAAGATAAATTATAATTATCGATAACTGCCTGAACATAAAGCCCTGTTCCACCAACTAAAAATGGATTTTTACCCCTACCCAAAACGTTATCGATTGCCTTAAATGCTTTTTTTTGATAATTAGATAAATTAAATTTAGTTTTAGGACTAACCACATCAATTAAATGATATGGGATTTTTATATTCTTGTTCCATTTTTTAAATTTATACTCCTTTAGATCTTTACCTGTGCCAATATCCATCCCCTTATAAACCTGCCGTGAATCAGCACTTATTACCTCACCATTAAAATCTGGGCAAAGCTTAACTGCCAAGCCTGTTTTACCGCTGGCCGTTGTTCCAACAATAGCTATTAATTTTTTATTACTCTTTTTCATTTTTCTTCTTAATTAAATCGTTTACAACACCCCACCTTCTTTTCTTTTCTGACCAAGAAATATCATCTTCATATTTTTTAGCTGATAATGTCCCTTCTCTGGGAGAATATTTATTTATATAAATATTATCAAACTTAACTTTCTTAATAACATCAATAGTTTCCATAAACTGCTTATCGGTTTCTCCTGGAAAGCCAACTATAACATCAGTTGAAAACCTAACCCCTGGAATCTCTTTTTTTATTTTTTTAACTAAAGCTAAATAATCCTTTTTTGTATAATGCCTATTCATCTTTTTAAGTATTTCATCGTCTCCTGATTGAAAAGGCAAATGTATATATTTATCTACTTTATTACAATCCTTAATAGCTTTAATTAAACTATCTTTCATGTCTTTAGGATGATTAGTCATAAAACTAATTTTAAAGTCTCCCTTAATATCATTTAATAAATAGAGAAGTCCTGCAAAATCAATCATTGAAGAATTGTCTAATTGAAAATTGGAAATTGAAAATTTCGATTTATAGCTATTTACATTTTGACCCAAAAGAGTAATCTCATTGTATCCATTTTTAATTAATTTTTCTATTTCCTGCCTAACATCTTTTGCGTCACGAGATTTTTCCTCTCCCCTGGTATAAGGAACGACACAGTAAGAACAAAAATTATTACAGCCAGTCATAATTGGTACAAAAGCGTGATTTTTGTATTTATATTTTGGATTAACTTTTAAATAAGCAATATTAAGTTCGTGGTCTCGATCCCTGTTCATTAATTTAAGTTTTTTTCTCCAACCCTGAGAATTATTTTTTAAAAATTCATCCAACTTCTCCATTTCCCGTACATCAAAAATTAAATCAATTTTTTTTGAAAATCTTTTTTTATCAGAATCTAAAATACACCCAGTTAAAATTAATTTCGGACGTTTTTTGTTTTTGGTTAATTTACTTTTAGCACTAAATTGGCCATGAATTCGATCAATTGCAGTTTGTCGTACTGAGCATAAATTAATAATAACAAAATCAACTTCATCCATTTTAAAGGCTTTTTTATATCCATGTCTATCTAAAACAGAAGCAATTCTCTCTGAATCACTTTCGTTCATCTGACAACCATAAGTTTTAATAAAATATTTCATAAAAGCAATTTAATATATTAACATTTTAGCATCTTATCATCTAAACACATTTTTGGCAAGAGAAAGGCCAACAGACATACATCTGTTGGCCTTATAATTATTGTACTAACCTCCTGATTTATAATATTGAAAGTTCTTTTTCCAAAGAGAGCAAACTTTCGCGGGTAAAAATTGAATCAAAATAATAACCGGCTTCTTGTATTGCTTCTGCCCCGCCCTCTTGGCGATCAATTACTGACAAGATCATACCGACCGTGAATCCAGCATCTTCTAATGCTTTAACTCCTACCCTTAAAACTGTACCTCCTGTTGTAATAACATCTTCCAGTAGCGCAATAGGTGCTCCATCTGGAATTTGAGCAGCACTTTCAATTTGGTTTCCGGTTCCATGGCCCTTTGGCTCTTTTCTAATAATCATTCCCGATAGTCCTGAAATCGCCTGATCAAGTTTTCCTGCACTAGCCATTGAAGTAGCTGTCACCAAAGGGTCAGCTCCAAGAGTAACCCCGGCAACAGCGTAAATTGAAATAGCATTAGCCTCTATCATGCGATAAAAATATTCACCGATAAGCCATGCACCAGCTGAAAGTAAGGCAGTTTTTTTAACATCAATATAAAAATCTGATTCTCTTCCTGATGTTAGTGTAAATGTTCCTTTTTTATAGGAATGTTGCAATAAAAGCATCCCCAATTCACGCATTACAGAAGATTTCGTAATCATCTTTTGTTCTCCTTTTGTCTAAAATAATAAATTTTATTAACCAGCTTCCAATTTACACGTTTTTAAAAACTAAAAAGAACTTCAATTAATAATACTATCTTTAACCCTGATTGTCAACCCAGCACCACCCAGCACCACTTTAAGTTCTAATATTTATATCTTGAAAAATTTTTTATTATTTTTATTTATAAAGTTTCAGAAAGTTAATTTTATTAAAGTGGTGCTGGGTCAATTATTTGCCTTAACTAAAAATCTACGGCTTTTTATTTCTCTATCTAGTCGATAAATTAAAAACGCATCTATAATTTTTACCACCTCCTTTATTTCCTCTTCCTTTATTTCTAAATCCTTTAAATCTATATTAATCATTTCCTCAAGGCTTTTTAAAATCTTTTCAGATATTTTTATAGGGCTTTTATCCAGCCCAGAATTAAAGCAATCACCACAAACAAGACCGCCACTAACTGGGTTAAAATAATTTTCTTCAACTTTATCTATCTCCTTTTTACAATTCAAACAATTATTAATATCTGGTTTATACCCTAAATAAACTAGTAATTTTAAAATGTAAAAATAGCTCAAAAATAAAGAAAAGGAATAATTTAAATTTCTCTCATCTCTATTTAATATAGACAAATAATCATAAAGTAAAGAAAAAATTCTCTCATCTTTTTTTCCTGCTTGGATAAAATGATCAGTAATTTCCAAGCAATAAAACCCTAGGTTTATTTTTTTAAAATCTTTTTTTATTTGAGAAAAATTTTTTTCAATTAACGCTCCTCCTATATGATTAAACTTCTTCCCTTCGGCAATCATTAGGTCTGTAATTAAAAAGTAATCTAAGTGACCCCCTAGCTTACTTTTAACTTTTTTTGTTCCCCTGGCAATAGCTTCCACCTTGCCCTGTTCATGAGTATAAATAGAAAAAAAACTATCGCCATCGCGAAAGTTTTGCCTTCTTAAAATTATTCCTTGGGTATTATATTTCATAAATTATTCCTTGTTCATATAGCTTTGCAAAATAAGCATTGCCGCTACATCATCTCTTTTTCCATGCTTACTGCCAAGGAGCAAATTGCTAGCTTCCCTACTGGTAAGTCTTTCATCTTCAAAGACCACCTCCAAGCCTATCTTCTCCCTTAATTTATCTGCAAATTCTTTTGTTGTCTTTAATTGTTCGCTTTCACTTTTACCAGATAAACTAATAGGAAATCCAATTACAATCAGGTCTATATCATCTTCTTTTATAATTCTCTTTATCTCGCCCAAAACAAAATCAAAACCCCTGTTCTCTACTACTTCCTGGGGCAGAGAAATTCTACCTTCAACAAAACCAATTGCCGTGCCAATTCTTTTATCTCCATAATCAATGCCTAATATTTTTTTGATTTCTCTACTCATATTTTTATTAAGAAACTGCCTAAAACTCACCGCGAGAATTAATATTAATAAACTTCGTCTCGCTTGCCAGTCTAAAATTGCAAAATTTCGGCTGTAAATTATGAAAAGTGAAATAATCGTATAGACATACGATTATGAGCTTTGAATAATTTACAGCCGAAATTTTGCAATTTTAGACTTGGCATGAGTTTTTAGTCAATTTCTTAGTTAAAATTTTACAACCATCTTTGGTTACAGCCACACTATGCTCAAAGTGAGCCGACAAACTATTATCACTTGTTACTACGGTCCATCCATCGTCGCTAGTTTTAATATCAGGACCGCCCACATTAACCATCGGTTCAATTGCAAGTGTCATCCCCTCCTTTAATTCAATGTTTCCCCATTTCTTATCGACAAAATTGGGAATCATTGGCTCTTCGTGGATCTCCCTACCGACCCCATGACCAACAAGTCTTCTGACAACAGAAAATCCATTGCTTTCCACATAATCTTGAACAGCCTTACTGATATCCCTAATCTTATTACCTGGCTTAACTTGCTCTATTCCTAGTTCTAAAGATTTCTTGGTTACTTGAATTAATTTCTGGGCTTCGTCTGAAATTTTACCGACTGGAATTGTTCTGGACATATCAGTATAAGTACCGCCTCTTGCTGGATATCTCATTCCTATATCAAAATCAGCTATATCACCGCTCTTTAAAGCAATGTTCCTTGCCCCATCCCCATGAACTACCTCACTGTTAACAGAAATACACATTGTTGAAGGAAAGGGAGAATCATCATCGTGGCCTTTATAGTTTTTAAATGCCGACTTACCGCCATGCTCAACTATTAACTTCTCAGCTAAAACATCTAAATCCCTTATATTTACACCTGGCTTAACTTTATCTAATACCATACCTAAAACAGATGATAAGATTTGACCACCTTTTTCCATTAATTCAATTTCTTTTTCTGACTTAATATAAATCATATGTAAATAAACTAAAAATTTTATCGCAATAGCGATTCGTTAATTTTAATTTTTCCCGCCACTTAAATTTAATAAAAGCGGGATCCCGTCCCGCCGCGGCGGGATGATGATTTTTTATTTTTGAATTTTATTTATTATATCTTTGTGTATTTTTTCTATTTTTTGCTCACCATCTACTGATATTAAAATATTTTTTTTTATATAATATTTTATTAAAGGCTCTGTTTTTTTATGATAAATAGATAGTCTTTTTTTAACTGCCCCTGGCTTATCATCATCTCTGGTGAAAAGTTTTTCTCCGCAGTTGTCACATATTCCGTCCTTTTTTGGCGGATTATATTTTAGATTATATGTTTTACCACAGTCACAAGATCTTCTGTTCTTAATTCTCTCCACTGCTTCACGGTCAGAAACCTCTATTTTAATTACCTTATCAAGCCCTATAATTTTATCTAAAAATTTAGCTTGAGCTAATGTCCTTGGATAACCATCAAGAATAAATCCTTTTTTACTATCTTTTTTTTGTAATCTGTCCTCTATCACTTTATTGGTTATTTTATTGGGAACCAATTTGCCCTTGTCCATGTAAGATTCTAATTTTTTACCTAGAACGTCTCCTTCTTCAATCTTGGCCCTTAAAATATCGCCGGTTGATATATGTGGTACTTTTAATTTTTTAGCTAAAAGAATTGCCTGCGTCCCCTTTCCCGAAGCCTGCGCCCCTAAAAAAATTATCTTCATATTTTTATAGACTTTAAGTAAATTACACAATGTAATTTTAACAAAGAAAACCCCGTTGGTCAACTCTGTTTATCTTAAATAATTTCATCTATTTTTCTTTTTAATTTATACCCATTACAATGCGTTAACATTCCATAATAAGATTGAAGCGATTGATTAAACGACTCTTCGGAAATCAGCCCACTTTCCAGCTCTGCTCTTCTTTTTTTGATATTCTTAAACATTCTCTTTTTAGTTTTTGTCCGTAATACTTTATGACTGGGAAAAACTACCTGCCCCAGAAAATCAACGCCGGAAGAGAATGTTTTAATAAAAATTTTATTTGGATGAAGTTCTAAATTTAATTCTTCAAGCAAAAACTTGCTAATTTCTCCGGTCGCATTCTCCAGATATATTCTGTCAGGAGACAAAATCACGAAATCATCGGCATAGCGGATATAGTATTTCGCCTTTAGTTTGTGTTTTGCGAATTGGTCAAATTTGTTCATATACACATTCACGAAAAGCTGGCTTGTTAGATTGCCAAGCGGCAAGCCGACTCCATCTTTACCCTCGGTGTTAAAACTGTTGATAATCTCTTTTAAAAGCCACAAAATATTTTTGTCGGGGATATAATCTTTTAAAATTTTAACTAAAATTTCATGGTCAATGTTGGCAAAAAATTTTCTGATGTCGCACTTCAGCACCCAGCAGTTTTTTGTGTTGTTTCGGCTTGCTTTTCGGAAAAAATCTAAAAACCTGCCAATTGCCTTATGGGTGCCTTTTTCGAGCCGGCAGGAAAACGAATCAGCAATGAAAGTCTTGTCAAAAAACGGATAGAGCTTCCTATAAATCGCGTGGTGAAGCAATCTGTCGCGAACTGTGGCTTTGTGAATATCTCTTGGCTTCGGGTCATTTATTTTAAACGCTTGATAATCACCGTGTTTATAGGTATGATTATATAGGTCGCGGTGAAGTAAAAAAATATTGTCCATTAGTCGCATGGAAAACTGCCGAGTATCTTTTCTTCCGCGCTTGCCGGGAATAAATTCTTCCCACGCTTTTAAAAGATTTTTAACACTAATAATATCTTCAAATTTATGAGTAAATTGGACTTTCATAAAAATTTTTCTTCTAACTCTATCCCCCCCCCAACGGGTTTGCCGGCTGTAATAATTAAGCAAAAAGAAACTTATCAATTCTGGCTTGCCTTGCACCGGGATTTTCCGAAAACCGAGCGATTCGGCCTTGGACAGAGAATTGACAACTCATTCCTCTTGGTGTTGGAATTCACTTTCACGGCTTCTTATCTGCCGCCGGAACAAAAAGCGGTTATGCTTGGCAAAGCGATTTCCCGGATGGATGTTTTAAAATTCTTTCTGCAGATTGCCTGGGAAAGCAAGCTTGTTCCCAATGAAAAATATCTCGCTCTTTCAGAGAAGCTCAATGAAATAGGACGAATGCTCGGCGGTTGGAAAAAGGGGTTAGATAAAAAACTCTCATCCAAATAAAAGCAGATGAGAGAAAACAGCAAGTTTCGGGACTACAATCCGATGACGGTTCTCGGCATTCCAGACATTGTCGTTCGTAAGCCTGTTCACGTTGACCTTGAGCTTACCGTCGGAGTTGAAGTTCACGTTAGCAACGAAAATGAACGATGAATCATCCATATCACCGCCCTTTGAATGCTCTTTGGGTTGAATTTTACTTGGAACCTTAAAAGTTCTCCGATTCACCGCACCAACTGGCTATTTTTTTGTTTTAAAAAAATATACCCCCTCTTTCGCAAGGCGTACCCGGCAAAACTCTAAAATATATCTTTAAAGCAACCTTGGCCCGAAGCCTTAACCGCGGATTTTTTCAAAGTTGTATTTTTATTATACAAAAAAATCCCCCGAATTCCAAGTGTCAAAGAATCCAGGGGACTAAGGGTTAAAAGAACAAAGTTACAGAGTTTCAAGCCAGTTGCGGGACTACAATCCGAGGACGGCCCCCGGCAGACCAGACAAAGTCGTACGTAAGCCTGCGCACGTAGACCTTGAGCCCACCGCCGGAGTCGAAGATCACGCCAGCAACGAAAAAATTATCATTAGACCGGAACAGGAAAAATGTCCCGTAGCCGTCGGTCCGGAGCCAATTCCTGTGTTTCTTCACAAAACCGATGATCTGGTCCTGCGTCAGGCAAAGCTTTTGCAGGTCGCTTGAGAGCGAACAGAACAACTGGGAAAACGTTCCGTCCTTTTCTTCCATTTCATAAACATGAACGGGCGTTTTTTCCGTAGCCGGGCCTTTTTCATCGGCTTTCCAATTTTTAAAATCGGAATCGATGAAAGCGAACACGTCGCCGGCCTCGGCAATAATGTTTGTGCCGTCGCATTCGTCAAGGACAAGCGTTTCGCCGCCGTTTAGGAGGCGGAAAAATTCACTCTTTTTCCCGTTGGTCGCCTCCGCGATTTTTTCCGCGCAAACCCGGACAAGGGCTCTTCCTTCTTTTGTGGGTTTCCCGAGTTTATGGATATCCTCGGGAGATACACCTAAGTCTTCCAGATCTTCAACCAATTGGCCGGCAAAGCTTCCAATCCAACCCGCTCCGCTTACGATAGCGTTCACATCTTTCTTCCCCATGACTAAACTCCTTTTATTTTGGCTCGCCCCTCATTCCGATACCACATCGGAACCCCAGACTTGCCTTTTCTAAAGTTCATACAAACCGATAGGTTTGATATGTAAATATAGCATATTTTAGCGAAAATGTCAATGGTGATAAAAAATAAAATTGGCATCGTAATTAATTACTTTTAATTACAAAACTAGCATTCTGTCATTCTGAATTTATTTCAGAATCTCTTGACAAGTGTATTACAACTGTATTACAATAATAATACAATCATTAATTATAAATCTATGCGCCAAGTATTAAGCCTATCATTGCCCCCCCAATCAAATCGGGAGATAAAAAATTTAGCTAAAAAAAGAGGTTTTACCTCTGTTAGTGGTTATATAAAATATTTAATTGAATTGGATAAAAATTTAATTAGCGAAGAGGAACTTTTAACTTCAATAAAACAATCCAGAAAAGAATATAAAGCGGGAAAAACTGTAAAAGCAAAATCTATTTCTGAGCTTGTATGATAATCAAAGATATTCATTATTCGAAAAAATTTATTAAGGAGCTTAAAAAATTGCCTGAAAAAATAATCACCCTGGCGATTAAAAAAGAAAAAATATTTAAAAATAATCCCCTCCACCCCTCGCTTAGACTACATGAATTGCATGGAAAATTCAAGGGGACTTGGTCAATTTCTATAACAAGCAATTACAGGATTATCTTTGAAAGAATGGATAACGGGGATATTTTATTTATATCTATAGGCAAACATGATATTTATAAATTTTTATAGACAAATGATTAATCCTGTGATTAATCATTTGATTAATCAAAAATCTTTATGAAAAACCATACAAGAAAATTACTAAAAAACAGCAGGGGGAGCTATTACCTTAATATCCCCAAAGAACTAATAAAAGAATTTAAATGGCGCGATGATCAAAAATTAACCCTTAGAAAAAAAGGTAAAAATATAATAATTGCTGATTGGCCGGCCCTTAAAAAGCAAAATAAGTTAGGAAAATTAAAACCCCTCTAAATTTTAGAGGGGTTTTAAAAATATATAAATGTTTTACGGGGGTTGTTATGAAATATTGTTTTTGAAATAAATTTCCATATTTTGAGTAAATTTTTGTATATAAAATTTTTTGCTTATGCCCTAGTATAGGCCAAAAATTTTTATAGAAAATTTGCCAAAATATGGGTATTTAGACAAAATCAATATTTTGATGACAGCCCCTTATTAGAATCCTTCGTAATCTCTCATAGTAAGCTGAGATTCAATTTGCTTCATTGACTCAATTACCACACCTACTACAATTAACAAACTAGCTCCGCTAATAGTTAAAGCTTGAACTCCGGTAACTGCCTGCAATAACAATGGTAAAATTGCTACAAAACCAAGAAACAATGCTCCGGTAAAAACAATTCTATGAACAGTAGAAGCTAAATACTCCTCTGTCATCTTACCTGGCCTAATTCCAGGAATAAAAGCTCCTTGCTTTTGCAAATTTTCTGCAATTTGATTTGGATGAAAAATAATTGAAGTATAAAAATAAGTAAAAGCAACTACTAAAACAAAATAAATGACACCGTAAAATAGTTGGTTATTAAACAAATCAACCACAAAATTAGCTGAATTTAAAATAAACTGGCTTTGTGAGCCCATAAAAAATTGAGCCACCATTGGCGGGAACATAATAATAGAAATTGCAAAAATGATTGGAATCATCCCAGCTTGGTTAACTTTAAGCGGTAAATGAGTATCCATTCCACCATACATTCTCATTCCTCTTACTCGCTTAGCATAAGATACTGGAATATTTCTTTGTCCTTCACTGATAAACACAATCAACCAAATCGTTGCCAAAGCAATAGCTGTAAACCCAACTAAGCTTGTAATTTGAGTTATATCAAAAGTAGCAATAGTTCTACCAACTGCTCCTGGCACAGATGAAACAATACCTGCAAAAATTAAAATTGAAATTCCATTTCCAATCTTTTTCTCAGTAATAAGCTCACCTAACCACACTAAGAACATCGTTCCAGCAGTAATAGTGGTAATCATAGTTGCGTATTTCCAAACTGTTAAATCCTGAATAATCGGGACACTGGACGTTCTTTGAAGCAACGTAATCATTCCGTAAGCTTGCATTGCAGCAAGTGGCACTGTTGCAACTCTAGTAAATTGGTTTATTTTTTGTCTTCCGGCCTCGTCTTTATTCATTTCTTCAAGACGCGGGACAATCATTGTTAAAAGCTGAAAGATAATCGATGAAGTAATGTAAGGACCAATACCAAGCATAACTAGTGAGAAATTACTCATTCCTCCCCCAGTAAAAATATTAAGCAGTCCTAAAATTTGATTATTAGAAAAATAATCTTTTAATGCAGCAACATTAATGCCCGGCATAGGAATTTGAGCCGCAATTCTAAAAATTATCAATATTCCTAGTACAAATAAAATATTATTTCTCAAATCCTTAATTTTCCAAACTTGTATTAATTTTTTAAACATAGATTTGGAATTTGGAATTTGGAATTTGGAATTTGGAAACTAATGCCAAATTAACCAATTCCTGATCCCTAATCCCTATTTATTTTTCCTTCTTTCCTAATTGCTCTTCTGATCTTTTGCTCATTTTGACATCTTCGAATTTTAGTTTTTTAACTTTCAATTCTCCGGTACCTAAAATTTTAACTGGCGCTGTCATATCTTTAATTAAACCTGCTTTTAATAGTGCCTGTGGATTAACTAAGTCACCGTCTTTAAATTTATCATTTAAATCACTTAAATTAACAGCTTGATTTTTTGGCCTATTACTAGTAAAGCCTCTTTTCTTTGGCGTTGCTAGGATAACTTGTTTTAAACCTAAGCGTTTAAGGCCGCTTTTCCCGCCAGACCTAGATCTTTGACCCTTAAGACCACGAGTACTATAAGTACCATGACCAGAAGAATTTCCTCTACCAACCCTTTTTCTTTTTTTGGTTGCTCCCTTGGAAACTTTTAAATTGTGTAAACTTAATGTCATATATTTTGGAATGTGGAATGTAGAATGTGGAATGTGGAAACTGCTTCCAAATTTACCAATTCCTGATTCCTGATACCTATTTATTTTTTCTTGCTTTCTTGTTTTTTTGATACACTATTCTTCTTTTTAGGAAGTTGTTTTTTTCTCTTTCCAACCATCTTCTCTAAATCTTTTAGGGCATTAATTGTAGACTTTACATTATTAATCTTATTTTTTGATCCATAAATTTTACCAACAACATCTTGAAGTCCGCTTAACTCTAAAACTGTCCTAACTGAAGAACCAGCGATAACTCCGGTTCCTGGCTTAGCTGGTTTTAAATAAACTACAGCTGCACCAAACTTTTTCTTAATTTCACAAGGAATAGTACCTTTAACAATTGGCGTTTGGATAATATTTTTTTTAGCCACGCTTGCAGCTTTAGAAATAGCAACAGTAACGTCAGCTCCTTTTCCAGTACCAATACCTACTCTTGATTTTTTATCTCCAAGAACAATAGTTGCTCTAAACTTTAATCTTTTACCACCGGCCATAACCCTGGTAACACGAGCTAAATCAACTATTCTTTGATCAAACTCTTGATCTCTTTTATCCTTTTTAAAATGTTTTCTTGTTGGTTTTTTGTTCATCATATATTAATTACATTTGACAATTGACCCCATCCCAGCGGGAACAATTAACTAAAAATAATATTTTAAAATTAAATCGAAAATCTAAAATAATAAATCTAAAATTTCAACCCGCCTTCTCTTGCCCCTTCGGCAACTGCCTTTACTCTACCGTGATATTTATAACTACTCTTATCAAAAACAATTTCTGAAACACCGGCCTTTTTAGCTTTTTCAGCCATCATTTTACCAGCTTCATGAGCTTTTTGAACTTTGCCCTCAATTTTTTTATAGTTTTTAATTTCGGTATCTTTAACACTAGCCAAAGTAGCGCCCTTTTGATCATCTATTAGCTGTAAAAATATATATGTATTACTTCTAAAAACAGACAATCTTGGCCGTTTAGCGGTTCCGCTAATTTTAGACCTAGTTCTATTGTGCCTTCTTGTTTTTTTCTCTAGTTTTATCTTATTTAAATCTTTCATATTTTATATTGAATTAAGAATTATGAATGTCTGTTTTTTATTATGTGTTTGATCCTATAAAGCATAATTCGTAATTCATTATTCATGCTTCATAAATTTTATTCAGCAGATTTTGCTGCCTTACCTGCTTTTCTTCTGATAATTTCATCCATATATTTAATACCTTTCCCTTTATAAGGTTCTGGTTTTCTAATTTTTCTGATTCTTGATGCTATTTGACCAACCTGTTGCTTATTAATTCCACCTATAGTAATTACATTGCCTTCAACGTTACCGGTAATACCTTCTGGTAATTCAAAATCAATCGGATTAGAATATCCAACATTTAAAGTTAGTTTTTTACCTGCTAAAGCTACTCTGTAACCAACTCCGTTAACTTCTAATTTTTTCTCGTAACCCTTAACAAGGCCTTCAATCATGTTACTAATAAGAGTTCTTGATAGTCCCCATAGAGATTTTTGTTTTTTATTATCAATATCTTTTATTGAGACAGTTATTTCTTTATCTTTTTTCTCGATACTAACACTTGAATGAATTTTTTCTTGTAACTCACCCTTTGCGCCTTTAACGGTTACAACATTTTTATCATCAACATTAACCTCAATTCCCTCTGGTATCTTGATTGGTTGTTTTCCTATTCTAGACATAATACATAAAATGCAAAATGCAAAAATCAAAATGAAAAATTATGGTGTTCACTTCGTTCACGATTTTTTTAGATATCGTCGCGAAGCGACTCTTTAATTTTGATTTTTAATTTTTGATATTTGACTTTTTAATTAGTATATTTCACACAAAATCTCTCCACCCACCCTACCTTTCTTGGCTTGATTATTAGTCATTATTCCTTTAGGGGTAGACACAACAGCAATACCAAGGCCATCTAAGACAATAGGCATTTCTGTATATTTTGCATAAATTCGGCAACCCGGTTTACTTATCCTTTTTAAATAATTTATTGCTGGATTACCTTTTTCATATTTAAATGTAATTTTAATGCTTCCATCTTCTTCCTTGGCACTCTCTACCCAACCATCTTTTTCCAAAAGCTTAGCAATTTCAAATTTAAGCTTGGACATAGGGACCTTAACTTCGGTCTTCCCAACCTTTAATGCATTTCTCATTCTTGTTAACATGTCTGCAATTGGATCAGTCATATTTTTTATGTATGTTTAATTAATTATTATTTTATATTATTTATTAATTATTTCTTTATTCTACCAACTACTCCGCCAGCCGGCGGACTACAAACTACTCACTAAAATATTACCAACTTGATTTTTTAATTCCATTTAATTCACCAGTGCTTGCTAGTTCTCTAAAACAAATTCTACATAATTCAAATTCTCTCATGTAACTTCTATTTTTACCACAACGCCAACATCGATTCACCTTTCTGGTTGAATATTTTTGTTTTTTGTTTGATTTTGCAATTTGTGCTTTGGTAGCCATACTTTATATATTTGGGACTTTTGGGACTTTTGGGACTTTTGGGACTTTTGGGATAATTAATTTATTATCACCGTTATCATCCCAAATATCTTAAATATCTCAAACTTCTCAACAGTCTTATTAAAAATTTATTTTTTCTTAAATGAAACTCCCATTAATTTAAATAATTCCAATCCTTCCTCCTTGCTTTTAGCAGTAGTTGAAATAACTACTTGCAAGCCATGGATTCTCTCAACATCGTCCATATGGATCTCTGGAAAAATTATATGTTCTTTAATTCCTACGCTTAAATTTCCACCGGCATCAACAGACTTAGGAGAAATTCCCCTAAAATCACGAACACGCGGCAGAGATACGTTGATTAATTTATCTACAAAATCATACATTCTTTTCTCCCGAAGCGTTATCATCATTCCAACTACCATCCCTTCTCTAATCTTAAATCCAGCGATTGACTTTCTTGCCTTAACTGGAACTGGTTTTTGACCAGTGATAGCCATTAAATTTTTCTCAACCAATTCTTGATAACCAGAATCTTTAGTCGCACCAAGGCCAACGTTAATAGTAACCTTGGTCATTTTAGGTACTGACAAAACATTCTTGTAACCAAATTTTTCTTTAAGATTAGAAATTATTTCTTTTTTGTATGTTTCTTTTAAATTCATATTTTATATTTGAATTAAGAATTACGAATCAAGAATTATGAATGTCTGTTTTTTATTATATGTCTGATCCTATAAAGCATAATTCGTAATTCATTATTCATGCTTCTTATATCGCTTCTTTACATTTTTTACAAACTCTAACCTTACTTTTATCTTCCAATTTTTTAGCTCCAATCCTTGTAGGCCTTGAACATTTTGGACAAATTAAAATAACATTAGACAAATCCATTGCTGCTGGAAATTGAACTCTTTGGCCCTTTTCACCTTCTTTTTTAGGTCTCATGTGTTTTATTCTTACATTAACTCCTTCAACAGAAATTTTACCAGACCCTGTAACCACTTTTAAAACTTTACCGGTTTTACCACGGTCTTTTCCAGTTAATACTTTTACCTTGTCTCCTTTTTTAATTTCCATATTTTTAATTAAACTTAATTTTTTATTATATAACTACCGCATTTTCTTACAAAACTTCTGGTGCAAGAGAAATAATCTTGGTAAATCCTCTGTCTCTAAGTTCTCTAGCAACTGGACCAAAAATACGTGTCCCTTTTGGTTCTTTTGATTTTTTATCAACTATAACAACAGCATTCTCATCAAATCTAAGATAAGTGCCATCTTTTCTTCTAACTTCTTTTCTTGTTCTAACTACAACAGCGTCTAATACATCACCTTTTTTAACTGAACTATGCGGTTGAGCTTCTTTAACAGAAATTTTAATAATACTCCCGATTCTACCATATCTAATTCCAGTTCCACCAGGCAAACCAATACATTGGACCTTTTTAGCTCCTGTATTATCTGCTACTTTTAACATTGTTCTGTGTTGAACCATATATTTATATTAATTTTATCTTTAATTATTTTTAGAAGTTATTAACTATAAATAACTCTCCATTTTTTATCTTTACTAATTGGTCGACATTCAACAAATTTAACCTTATCGTCAACCTTAAACTCATTTTTTTCATCATGAACCTTATAACTCTTACTAACAAAGTATCTTTTTTTATACTTTGGGTGTTCTTTTACATTATCAACCTTTACCACAATTGTTTTATCCATTTTATCAGAAACAACAACCCCGCTAAATGATCTTATAATTTTTTTACTATCTTTTTCCATATTAAATTTATTTATTTTCTTTATTTAAAATAGTTAATATTCTAGCTATTTCTCTTTTAATCTTTCTAACGCCCCTTATATCTTTTAGCTGTCTATTAGCAACTTTAAATTTTAAATCACGAAGCTTATCACGATTATCGCTTAATAGTTTTTTCAACTCTTCCTTTGATTTAGTTTTTAACTCTTTAATATCCATATATTTTATTTGCTAACAAATTTACATTTAACAGGTAGTTTATAAGCTGCAAGCTTCATTGCTTCTCTGGCTTGCTCCTCTGTAACCCCAGACATCTCAAACATAATCATCCCACTTTTAACAACAGCTACGTAATGATCAACTGCGCCTTTTCCCCCACCCATAGGAACCTCAGCACTTTTTACAGTAATTGGCTTATCTGGAAAAATTCGAATCCAAATTTTACCCTTACGTTTTAAGTTACCGGTCATAGTACGCCTAGCTGCCTCAATTTGCCTTGAGGTAATCCAACCAAGTGATTGAGCTTTTAATCCATAGGTTCCGAAAGAAATGTGGGTTCCAGAAGTCGCAAAATCTCTCTCTCTTCTTCTCCCTTTTTGCATTTTTCTATATTTTGTTTTCTTTGGAGCTAACATATTTATTTAAAATTATTTAATTACTTATTTTTTATTATTATTCTTATTAAAAATATCCCCTTTGTATATCCAAACTTTTACACCAATTACACCGTAAATGGTATTAGCTGGCTTCAGGGCATAATCAATATCAGCTCTAAGAGTGTGAAGTGGTAAATTACCTTCAATAACTTTTTCAGTTCTAGCAATCTCAACACCATTTAAACGACCAGCAACCATTATTTTAACTCCTTTAGCACCTGCTCTTTTAACTCTTTCTGCTGATTGTTTAATTGCTCTACGGAAAGGCATTCTTTTTTCAAGATCTGCTACAACCCCTTGAGCAACAAGGTCAGCTGATAAATTAGGGTTTTTAACTTCTTTAATATTCAAATTAACTTTTGTTTTATTTTTTCCTTCTTCTTTATTAAAAAATTTAGCAACAACATCCTTTCTTAAATCATCAATTCCAGATCCACCACGACCAATAATCATTCCTGGTTTAGAAGAGTGAATATCAATATCAATAACTTGGCCAGATCTTTTAACTTCAATTTGCGAAATTCCCATGTTAGTAAACTTCTTTCTCAAATAATCCTTAATTAAAATATCTTGACGCATAAGCTTACTGTAGTTTTTCTGTGAAAACCAACTAGAATCCCAAGTATAAATACTGTTTAGTCTGAATGATTTTGGATTAACTTTTTGTCCCATATTATTTTTATATTTATATATAATCTATTATTAACTAGCTTTTCTTCTAAAAATCTTTTTAGCAAAGCCACCTTTATCCTTTTCTCTTACTGTATCAAGGTGTTCTTTGTGCCTGTGCTTACCTTTTTCTCGTTCGTCAAAAATTTCTTTTGTCTCCTCAGATTCCTTTGGTTTATCTTGATCAGCCAGTTTTTTGCTCTCCTTTTTTACTTCATCATGAGCTACTTCCTGAACCTTCTTAGGAGCTTCTATTTTTTCCTTTTTTCCTTTTACTTCTTTTTTGGTTTCAACTTTTTCACCTAAAATTAAAGAGATGTGTGAACTTCTTTTTCTGATTGCACCTGCTCTGCCAAAAGCTCTTGGTTGCCATCTTTTTAAAGTAGGACCATCATCAACTCTAATTTCTTTTACAAACAAGTTATCTTCTTTTAATTCAAAATTATGAATTGCATTAGCTACCGCAGAATCAATTAATTTTTCTACAGGTTGTACTGCTCTTTTGTTGATAAACTTAAGCTGAGCCTTAGCTGCTGCTACGTCCATTCCTCTTACCACATCAATTACTAATCGAACTTTCTTCGGACTCATTCTAATATATCTTGCTTTAGCTTTTACTTCCATATGAATAATTTTAGATTTTAGATTGATGATTTTAGATTTATTTTTTAAATTGTTTTCTTTAATTTGCAATCTTCAATCTTAATTCTTAATTCTTAAATTAATTTATTTACTTGCCTTTAGCTTGTTCCTTTGCCATTTTACCACCATGAGAAACAAATTTCCTGGTTGGAGAAAACTCACCTAACTTATGCCCTACCATATTTTCACTAACAAAAACCGGGATATGGGTTCTACCGTTATGAACTCCGATTGTAAAACCAACCATCTCCGGTGTAATCGTAGCTGCTCTATCCCAAGTTTTAATAACAGTATTATCTCCTGGTTTTAAGTTTTTAATTTTTTTCAAAAGCCTTTCATTGATATAAGGGCCCTTTTTTAAACTTCTAGACATATTATAATTTTAGATTGATGATTTTAGATTTATTTATTAAATTGATTTTCTTTAATTTGCAATCTTCAATCTTAATTCTTAATTCTTAAATTAGGCTATCTTCCTTTCTTCTTTCTTCTTTGAATAATTAATTTATCTGAAACTTTGTGTTTCTTTCTAGTTTTAACACCTAAAGCAGGCTTGCTCCATGGTGTTTTTGGGTGCTTTAAACCAATTGGTTGGTTTCCTTCACCACCACCATGGGGGTGATCAACTGGGTTCATAGCTTTACCACGAACGGTTGGCCTAATACCTTTGTGTCTTGTTCGTCCAGCTTTACCCCATCTAACTAATCTATAATCTGTATTACCAACTTGACCAATTGTTGCCATGCTTTCTTTTGGAACTAACCTAACTTCACCTGATGGCATCTTCAACTGAGCATACTTACCTTCAATACCCATTAGCTTAACTAATGTTCCGGCTCCACGAGCGATCTGTCCACCTTTACCAGGAACCAGCTCTACATTATAAACGTCAACTCCCGGTGGAATTAATTCTAATTTTGTTCTATTTCCAGGCTTAACCTCAACCTCATTATCTTTAGATGAAACTATCTTATCTCCAACTTTTAAACCAATAGGAGCGATAACATATCTTTTTTCTTGATCCTCATATTGAACTAAGGCAATTCTAGCACCACGATTAGGATCATACTCAATAGCAATTACGTCTGCTACCATATCATATTTATCTTGTTTAAAATCTACAATTCTAATATACCTTTTTGTTCCACCACCTCTGTGCCTAACAGTAATTTTCCCCTGATTGTTTCTTCCGCCACTTTTCTTTTTCATTACAACCAAAGCTTTTTCTGGTTCTGTCTTGGTGATATCAGAAAAATCCTGAACGCTTGATAAACGTCTTCCGGGTGTTGTTGGTTTGTATCTCTTAATTGCCATATTATTATTTTATTTGATCAATTTATTAATTTATACTCCTTGATATACTTCTATCTTATCGTCTTTTTTCAAGGTAATAATAGCTTTTTTCCATTTTTTAGTTCTTCCAGTAACTCTTCCAAACCGAACTGCTTTTCCTTTCATGTTAATAATATTTACAGAAGTTGGCGTCACGCCATAAACTTCTTGAATTGCTTTTTTAACTTCTTGCTTGTTTGTATCAAGTGTTATTTCAAAAGCATATTTATTATACATTCCCAAATCAGTTACTTTTTCAGTAATTAAAGGTTTAACTAAGACCCTATAAGCATTACCTTTTGCCTTTTTTACCTTAGGACTTTTTTCTTTTTTACTAACAACTGCTTCTTTTTTCTTTTCTGGCTTTGCTTCCTTTTTAGCTTTAGTGTCAACTTTTTTAACTTCTTCTTTTTTGTCAGTGTCTTTAGTTTTTTTCTTGAATGTATTTAAAATTCCCATATATTTTATTATTTATTACCGTATGCTTTTTCTATATTTTTAACAGCTTGAACTGTAGTTAATAAATATTTATATTTTAAAATATCAACAACATTTAAACTGTCAGCACTCATAACTTGAACTTTTTCAATATTTTTAGCTGACTTAGCAACGTTAGCAGAGTCAGGACCTAAAACAATTAAGATACTAGCCTTATTTCCCTTTTTATCTTCCTTTTTGTTGATAATTTTTTTATTTAACTTATCTAAAACTTCAGCTACTTTTTTTGTTTTGATTTCACTAGCTTCAAATTTATCAAGTAAAATTAAACTATCCTCTTTAACCCTGTCAGACAAGCACATTAAAAGCGCTTTTTTCTTCATTTTCTTGTTTATTTTTACAGAAAAACTTCTATCTTTAGTTGGACCAAAAGTAACACCACCACCAATCCAAATAGGACTTCTGCTTGAACCAGCTCTTGCTCTACCAGTACCTTTTTGCTTCCATGGCTTTTTACCACCACCACGAACTTCACTTCTTCCTTTAGTATGAGCTAAAACCTGTCTACTGTTATTGTTTTGAGCAACAACAACCTGATGAACTAATTCTGGCTTTGCTTCAATTCCAAAAATGTCAGAATTTAATTTTTCCTCACCAACTTCTTCTGCTTTCTCGTTATAAAGTTTTACTTTTACTTGTGACATATTATTTAAAAATATTTTTTATTAATTTATTTATTTTCTTCTTCCTTTTTTTCCTTTTTCTTTGATTCTTCTTTTTTGACTTCTACTTTTTCTTCAACCTTCTCCTCTTTTTTCTCTTTCTTTGGTTCTTCTTTTAAAGTTTTCATTTCTCCTGGGCCCTTGACCATAACTAAAGTATTTCTATGGCCAGGAACAGCTCCTTTTAATTTTAATAAGCCCTGATCTTTATCTACCTCTATAATTTCTAAATTTTTTGTTGTGGTTTGGACATTTCCCATTTGACCAGGCATCCTAACTCCTTTAAAAACGTGAGCCGGACCAGTAGCACCAATTGAACCAGGCATCCTAACTTGATCTTTTGTACCATGAGAAGTGCTTTGTCCAGCAAAACCATGACGTCTCACAACACCTTGAAAACCCTTACCTTTTGACGTAGCAACTACATCAACCTTATCTCCAACCTCAAAACTTTCAATATCTAAAACGTCTCCTGCTTTAAAATTACTACTATCAACTCTAAATTCTTTTAAGTATTTAGCATTGCCATTCTTCAGATGACCCTTTAAGGGTTTGCTTATTTTTCTTCTACTACCGCAACCAACCTGAACACTGCTATAACCATCTTTTTCTTCGGTTTTAGCTTGAGTAATTTTACAAGGATCAACCTTAACAACGGTTATCGGAACAACCTTATCCTCTCTATAAACTTGAGTCATTTCTTTTTTGTATCCTAGAATAAATTTCATATCTATAAATATTTTACTTAAATAAATAAGTGGAAATAAATTACCACCCAAATGATATTAATTTATAAGCGACGTAGAGCGAGAGTCCGAAGTTACATCGGACCGAGCTTCGGAGCTTATATGCGAAGTTATATAATTAAATTACTATCATTTAGAGACAATATTATTACTACCCCCATAAAAACACAAAAACTGGCCAAAAACAAAGCCAGTAGTAATTACTTTAAAAAAATTTAGCTTTATTTTTATTGTGTCTCCCTCCGGGATTATACAGTTTTCTCCCTAATACTTTTCTTTTGTAGGGGCTATCGCCAAATACTGTTTTCGCCTAAATCTTAATCTTTTGGCAAATTCCCTATAAAAATTTTATAGCCTATGTTATAGCATAAGCAAAAAATTTTTCTACGGAAATTTCCTCAAAATCTGAAAATTTATTTCACAAACAGTGTTTGACGATAACCCCTTAGAAGTTATTTAGATTGAAAAAGGTATATTATAATGAACTTAAAATTATTAATAAATTAACTCTTAATTTAGAGAAAACTTACATTTTTATTTCGATGTTTACTCCTGATGGTAAATTCAAACTCATTAAACTATCAACTGTCTTCGGAGTAGGATTAATAATGTCAATAAGTCTTTTGTGGATTCTCATCTCGTATTGTTCTCTTGAATTTTTATGAACAAATGTTGACTTCAAAACTGTATGCTTTCTGATAGCAGTTGGCAAAGGAATTGGCCCTTTAACTTTTGCTCCTGATCGCTCAGCTGTTTCAATGATGGTCTTAGTAGACTTATCAATAACTTTACTGTCAAAAGCCTTGATCTTAATCCTTATTCTTTGGCTTAATCCTTCTTTTTTATCTGTTTTCTTTTCTGACATTTTATTAATAAATTAGTTTAGACTTGATTAGATAATTATACACTCAAGTCTATTTATTTAAATAACGTTTAAGGGGCTGTTGTCGAATGCTCTTTTGTTGATAAATTTTCAGATTTTGAGAAAATTTTGGTTAAATTTTTTGAAGCGATGTAGATATATCGTTGAAAAATAATTTAAGAAAAATTTTCTAAAATATGAGAATTTAGGACAAAAACGGTATTCGGCGACAGTCCCATATAACCCCGTCCCGACGTTACGTCGGGACGGGACTTATATATAAACTATTTGATAATCTTTACAACTGCACCAGCTCCAACAGTTCTACCACCTTCACGGATAGCGAACTTTTGCTTTTCTTCAAGAGCAATTGGGGCAATTAACTTAATCGTTAGATTAACAGTGTCTCCAGGCATAACCATTTCAGTTCCTTCTGGCAAGGTTACTTCACCGGTAACATCAGTAGTTCTGATGTAAAATTGTGGTTTATAACCTTTAAAAAATGGTTTATGTCTTCCACCTTCTTCTTTGCTAAGTACATATACTTGAGCTTCGAATTCAGTGTGAGGAGTTACTGTTCCTGGTTTAGATAAAACTTGACCTCTTTCTACATCTTCTTTCTTAATACCACGGAGTAAGATTCCAGCATTATCACCTGCCCTACCTTCGTCTAGTTGCTTATTAAACATCTCTACTCCGGTAACGGTTGTTTTGGTTGTATCTTTGATACCAACGATTTCAATTTCTTCACCAACTTTTACAATACCTCTTTCAACTCTACCGGTAACTACTGTACCACGACCTTCAATTGAGAAGATGTCTTCAATAGGCATTAAGAATGGTTGATCAACAGCTCTTTCTGGTTCTGGAATATATTCATCAACAGCTTTTAGAAGATCTAATACTGGCTGAGAAGCTGCGTCATCTCCTGGGTTCTCTAAAGCTTTAAGAGCTGAACCTCTAATAATAGGGGTGTCATCTCCAGGGAATTCATATTTATTAAGAAGATCTCTTACTTCTTGTTCAACTAGATCAATAAGCTCTGGATCTTCAACTTGATCAGTTTTGTTTAAAAATACTACTATATAAGGCACACCAACTTGACGAGCAAGTAAGATATGTTCTCTAGTCTGGGGCATAGGTCCATCAGTAGCAGCAACTACTAAAATAGCACCGTCCATTTGAGCGGCACCAGTAATCATGTTTTTAACGTAGTCAGCATGACCTGGACAATCAACGTGAGCGTAGTGCCTGTTTTCAGATTCGTACTCAACGTGAGCTGTAGCAATAGTAATACCACGCTCCTTTTCTTCTGGGGCGGCATCAATTTGGTCTACTTCTTTATTTGAAGCAGATAAACCTTTTTCAGCAAATACTTTAAGCATAGCTGCAGTTAATGTGGTTTTACCGTGATCAACGTGACCGATAGTACCGATATTAACATGGGGCTTTGTTCGTTCGAATTTCTCTGACATGTTTTTATTTCTCCATAAGCAACCTCCTAGTTTTACATAGGCTTACGATATAATTAGCTATGTGGCGAAATTTTCAGATTTTGAGAAAATTTCCGTAGAAAAATTTTTTGCTTATGCCCGAGCATAGGCTAAAAATATTTATAGGAAATTTACCAAAAGATGAAAATTGCAGTAATAGATAGTTATATCGTAAGTCTATTAACTAAAACTAACTTTCTATAGAGTAGAAAGCTTGAGGAGTTTCATCCAGTTGCTTAATTTTTTATTAATTATTAATTAAATTTTATTTTAATAACTTTAGTAATATTAGCACACTTTAGAAAATTGTCAAGGGCCCAGCCCTGACAATTCCTAGCCCTTTCAACTATTTCTGTTTTCCTTCAATAATCTGCTCAGTAACGTTCCTTGGAGTTTCTGCATAATTAGAAAATTCCATAGAAGAAGACGCTCTTCCTTGGGTCATTGACCGAAGTGTTGTGGTATAACCAAACATCTCTGACAATGGAACTTTCGCGTTAATAATTTTAACCTTTGCAGCTCCCTGACCACGATCTTCCATACTTTCAATCTGCCCTCTTCTTGAATTAATATCACCCATAACATCTCCCATAAATTCTTCTGGGGTTACAGCTTCAATTTTCATAATCGGTTCAAGTAAAATTGGACTAGCTAATTTTGCTGCTTCTTGGAAGGCACGATTAGCCGCTATCTTAAAGGCAACCTCAGATGAATCAACCTCATGGTAAGATCCGTCATAAACAGTTGCTTTAATGTTTAATAAAGGATATCCGGCAACAATTCCATTTAACATTGCTTCTTTTACACCTTTTTTAATAGCTGGAACATAATCTTTTGGAATAGCACCACCTTTAATCTCATCAGCAAATTCAAATTCCTCATCACCTTCTGTAATTGGCTCTAACTTAATCCAACAGTCACCATATTGACCACGACCACCAGATTGGTGAACGTATTTACCCTGAGCCTGAGCAGTAGTTTTGATGGTCTCCTTGTAGGCTACCTGTGGTTGACCAATATTAGCCTCAACCTTAAACTCTCTTTTCATTCTATCGATAATAATATCTATATGTAATTCACCCATACCAGAAATAATAGTTTGAGCAGTTTCCTCGTCAGTTCTAACTCTAAAAGTTGGATCTTCTTCTGATAACTTTTGTAGAGCAATTCCCATCTTTTCTTGGTCAGCCTTAGTTTTTGGTTCAACTGCTACAGAAATTACTGGCTCTGGAAAAACAATATTTTCAAGCACAACTGGTCTAGCTGGATCTGTTAAAGAGTGACCTGTGAAGGTTCCCTTAAGGCCGACTGCTGCTGCAATTTCACCAGCATAAACTTCTTGAACTTCTTCACGACTATTAGCATGAAGTTTTACAATTCTACCAACTCTTTCTTTTTGTCCTGTGTTTACATTTAATATATAAGATCCTGCTTTCATTGTTCCGCCGTAAACTCTAAAGAAACATAATTTTCCAACAAAAGGGTCAACAGCAATTTTAAAAGCAAGAGCTGTTAATGGCTCATCATCCTTCACTTCTATTTTAATAACTTTCTCTTCATCTTTTGGGTCATTTCCTTCTGCTGCTGGAATATCAAGCGGGCTTGGCAAGTATTCGATAACTGCGTCTAATAAAAATTGAACACCTTTATTTTTTAAAGCTGTTCCACATAAAATTGGAACTATCTTATTGCCGATTACTGCTTTTCTAAGAGTTTTTTTAATATCTTCGATTGAAACTTCGTTGCCTTCTAAATATTGATTCATTAACTCTTCATCATTTTCAACAACAGCTTCAACTAACTGCGCCCTGTATTCTTCTGCTTTATCTTTTAAATCAGCGGGAATTTCTTGTTCCTCCCACTTGGTACCCATATCATCTAAATAAATATAAGCTTTTCTTTCAATTAAATCCACAATTCCTTTAAAATCAGCTTCTGAACCTATTGGAAGTTGAATTGGGTAAGCATCCTTAGTTAATCTTTCATGAATTGTTTTTACATCATAATAAAAATCAGCCCCTGTTCTGTCTAGCTTATTAATAAAAGCTATTCTAGGGACCTTATACTTGTCGGCTTGTCGCCAAACAGTTTCAGATTGTGATTCTACGCCAGCCACACCATCAAAAATTACCACACCGCCATCGAGCACACGAAGAGATCTTTGTACTTCAGCGGTAAAGTCAATGTGACCCGGAGTATCAATTATATTAATATTATGATCTTTCCAAAAGCAAGTAGTAGCTGCTGATGTAATAGTAATACCACGTTCTTGTTCTTGTTCCATCCAATCCATTTCAGCTCCACCTTCATGAACCTCACCTATTTTATGTTTTTTCCCAGTGTAATACAAAACACGCTCGGTAACAGTTGTTTTACCGGCATCAATATGGGCAATAATCCCAATATTTCTCATTTTTTCTAAAGTATACTCTCTCGGCATAAAAATAATTTTATAATTTTTAAT
>CAYNJS010000005.1:0-27830 GCA_964397635.1 uncultured Gammaproteobacteria bacterium | reverse complement strand
GGATTTAATAAGGATAAAATGAGAAAATAACTACCACCGGTTTTGACATAGAGCCGTCAAAACTGTGGATTATTCTTTAATTCCGTCCAAGTTTACATCATAGAGCATTTGTTCTTGGATTAACCGATAGCTGGATATTTCATCTTTAGAAAACCAATGATTTATTTCCATTTCAGCCTCTTCTACTGTTCCGGAAGCATGAAGAAGGTTTCTTACCGCTCTGTCATCTTGATCAGACATTTGGTAAGAATCTAAAACATAGTCTCCTCTAATTGTCCCAACGTCAGACGTTAAAGGCTCTGTTCCTCCGGCTAATTTTCTGCCGATTGCAACTGCATGGGCTCCTTGCCAAATCATGGCGATAGCCGGTCCGCTGGTCATGTATTTTTGAAGATTTTTTAAAATTTTATCAGTTATTTCATATGGATCTTCTGACGGAGGAATTAATCCCTTTTTTTTGTATCCGGCAATTGTTTTTTCACCTGTAATTTTTCGCCATTCAGGATTTAGAGTATAATGTTCTTCAATTTGTTTTTCTGTAGGGGTAACCATTTTTACGCCTATCAGTTTTAAGCCGATATTTTCGTATCTTTGGATTATTTCACCAGCCAGAGATCTTTGAATCCCGTCTGTTTTAATCATAACAAACGTTCTTTCTGTTTTTGGGTGTTTCATATTTATCATTGCAGATTTTATAATTTAGATTTTAGATTTTATATATTTTAAATTATTTTCAATCATCAATCTTAAATCATAAATCTTAAATTTATTATTTTTTCTTTTTAAAGAATCCGTTGATTCTATCTAATATTTGAGTTGGGGTTACAGTTGATTTAACAAGATAATCAAGTGCCCCTAATTTGTTTCCTTTTTCAACGTCTTCATCTTGTTTTAGATTGGTTAAAAAGAAAACTGGTATCTTTTTTAATTTTTTATCATCTTGAAGAGCCTCCATAACCATAAAGCCATCCATTTGCGGCAAGATTATATCCAGCAAGATAATGTCCGGTTTATTGGTTTTAGCAGCTTCGTATCCTGCTGCTCCATTGGTTGCTTGAATAACCTCATAACCAGCCTCTGTAAATTTTAAAGTGTACATATCAACAAGCATCATATCATCTTCAACTAAAAGTATTTTTTTCTTCATAATATATAGTGGTTATTGTTAGATCTGTAGCATAATAAGCTACAAGCTTAATATCATTAAATAATAAATAAAAATATCTGGCAAGGCCTAAGATTTGAATTCTCCTAATATTTTTTCTATTAAAATATCAAGGTTGTGTTTTTCAGTTACAATTTCTCTCAATTTTTTACCACTTGTTTGCTCTTCTTTATTTTTAATAGCCATAATTTTTTGGGCAAGCATTTTATAATCATTTGCCTTTGTTTTATATTTTTCTTCTAAAATTTCTTCAAAAGCATCATTGCTTGTTATTGGAACTACCTCTGTTGCCATTGCTTCGAGCACGGTTTTATCAACGCTGCCAGTATTGCTTAAGTTTATAAAAACTTGAGATTCGTTTAGTTTTTGTGGTATATCTTTATTAGCAATACTGCCTAAAAATTTTATATAATTTTCAAGATTTATTTTTTTAACCATTTCTCTTAATGATTCTAGGTAGGTTTCATGGCTTTTTAGTCCGGGTGAACCAATAATTTCTACTGTAATATCTTTTTGGTGGTAATTATTAATTATTATATCTGTGGCTTTTATTAGGGTTTCGAGATCTTTGGTTGGGGATATTCGCCCAACAGATATAATTTTAAATTTATCTGATTTTTTAGTATCAATTTTTTTAAATTTATCTATATCTATGCCATGACCGGTTATTATAATTTTTTTACTTTTTAGCCTGAAACTCTTTTGGCTGGGAGTTATAATTTTATTAGCCATTTTTTCCAGTAATTTTAATCTTGTAGAAACAGTTCCATGAGCATACCAGCTTATGATTTTTTTATTAAATATTTTTGAGAGTGGCCAGACAGCTATGGTATATTCCGGGTTCATATGACAAAATACCCCATCTACTTTTTTGATATTACTAAAAACAATCTTTTGAAAATTAAAAAAGTCAGTTATTTTTCTTAAAATAATATTATTTCCCGCCACTTTATTAAGTTTAATGTGGGCGGGATCCCGCCTGGGCGGTGATTGCTTATTTTTTCTAACGGGTAGAATTTTTATATTTTCGGGCAGTCCATCGATATTTCCTTTTTCCAGGCAAATTACATACAGTTTATCCGTTTTTTTTCCAAACTTTTTTATCCAATTAAAAACAAAGCCAGCCAGGCCGTCATCTTTATCTGCTTTTCTTGTGATCATTAATAAATTCATATAGTTTCATTATATCAGTTGATAAGTAAAAAACAAAATAAAAGAAAAAGAGCACCTACCTTTTATGTGGTAAGCGCTCGGTATAAAAACTAGCTGGGGGGAAGAGGAAGAGGAGAGAAACCTTCTCCTTAGTGTTAAGGGGAAGGACCCCCCAGCTAAAGCTTATTTTTTAAGCTTGTTTATAATACCACGGTTATCTATTTTTGTCAAGGGCAACTATTGACATATTTGATAAATATGCTTATAATAATACGATAAATAAGCCCAGCACCACTTTTGTATTTATTAAATCTATACAAAAATTATATTAAGTTTATAAAAAAGCAAAACAAAAAAGTGGTGCTGGGTAAAGTTCTTTACAGTAAAAATAATAATCAATAATATTTTAATATTTTGGAGGTAAGACTATGATGAATAGCAGAAGATCTTTTTTGGTATTTTTAGGAAGCATGCTTTGTTCATGTGTTTCTGCAACGGCTAGTTCTCGGCAGGATATTTATAAGGGAACTGATTCTCGGGTTTTTCAAAACGACGGTTATGTTGATGTCAGCAAAACAAAGATAGTAAGTCCTGGGAAAAAATGGACTTGGTTTAATTCTTGGCATATTATTAGACGCCAACCAGGTTTCATGGGCAAGGGTATGAGCAGAGGGCCGTATACTATTCACAGCTCTTATTCAGAAAGTGATTTTGATAACTATACCTGGGCTCATTATTGCTATTATCTTTATAAGGGTGAAATTGCCGAAAGATACAGCAGTATTAATTATGCTGAAAAAATTGAAGAGGAAATTGAGCGCAAAAGAGGGCATATAGCTAATATGATAAGGATTGACAAATTGAACAATAATTTATATGTTGTTACTTATCGAAGGAGCAGAGGTTCTTATAAAAGATTTCATTTTCGCGAGGTTGATAGCTATCCATTTTTTAACTTGCCAAAAGACAAAGCCATAGCTTTTTCCGATAATGCAATTCAGTTTTTAGCTAAAGTGGAAAGCCATGGCCATCGAGGCGGTTTTTATGAGGAAAAAACCGTTGAGATACCAATTAGCGATGTTATTTTATTAAACCCTTTATATTTTACTAATCCAATAGAAATGGAAAATATTTTTATCCCTTTTGATTTTTTTAATAGAAACCTTATCTATAATCATCCAGAGATCAAAAAAAGGAGCAGAGATCCAATGATGATCAGGACTGGCAAAAGGGGCATTAGAATATATTATCGAGAGGGAAGCGAAATCAGAAAATTTTAGGATAAAAGGAGCTGATAATGAGCCATCAAGCAATAGAGAGGAAGTTGGATTCGGTTTTAAAGCATGGATTAAGGTTTAGTGTTTTTAGATCCTGTAGTTTATTGGGAGAAATAAAAGAACGCTTTTTTTATAAGCGAGAATTTACTGATTATGGGAAAGGACGAAAGAAGTTTGGAAAACTACAGTCTTTTCGAGAGACCGGATACGATTATATTATAAAGATATTTTACCGTAACGTTTTTAACCCAGATCGACCTTTTGGTATGTGCCCGGAAAATAAGTTGTATTTTGCAATCGGAATTGTCATTAAGGGTGTTAAATGTTTTGATTGGCAAGTAATGAAAGATTTTAAAAAAGGGATTTATTCCACGGACCCAGATATAATCGAACAACGGATGTTGAAGAATGTAATATTCCAGGAAAATTTTTCCAAATTAATTCCTTATGTTTATTGGGATAGTTCATTTAAAGATGGTTGGCACCTTATGTATTTTGATGGCGGTCATGATGAAGGTAAAATAGACTGTCTTAAGCGAGAATTTAAAGTTCTTCCAGAGGATCTGGAAATTTTTAAAGATCATATCGGTCTGCCAATTCTAGTTAGTAATATTGCTACCTTAAGGGCAAGATTTAAATCTTCTATGGAATCTAGGGATTCTCAGGAAATTATTGAAATGCATGAAAATTCTGTTTGGGGCAAGCCCATTACTATTTGATTATTATTTTTTCAAAAAATCAAAACGGACACCACAAAGGCGTCCGTTTTTAATTTTATATAAAGTTATATTTTTAAGCGTCTATGTTTTTGGCGTATTTAGCTTGGCTTTGGATAAAGTGTTTTCTGGCCGAAACATCAGAGCCCATTAAAGCTTCAAAAATTGCATTAGCGTCTTCAGCGCTTTCAATGGTAACTTTTTTGGTTAATCTAGTTTTAGGGTCCATGGTTGTCTCCCAAAGTTGATCTGGATTCATTTCTCCTAAACCTTTATATCTTTGAATGTTAATTCCAGGAGCTTCAGTTGTAGTCTCCTCGGTTTCTTCTCCTTCTTCACCCTCTTCTTTTGGCTCCTCTACAACTACTTCTTTTTTCTTTTTTCCAGCAGCTTTTTTCTTGGTAAACTCAGCGATAATTTCTTCTTTTTCTTCTTCGATGTAAGCATATTTAAATTCTCTGCCAGATTGAATTTTATAAAGAGGAGGTTGGGCAACGTAAAGATATCCCCCGGTTATAAGCGGTTTTAAGTGTCTATAGAAGAAAGTTAAAAGCAGGGTTCTAATATGGGCTCCATCAACATCAGCATCAGTCATGATTATTATTTTGTGGTACCTTAGTTTTTCAACTTCTATTTGGTCGCCTATATTAGTACCAAGGGCAATAATTAAGTTCTTAAGTTCGTTGTTGGCTAAAATTTTATCAAGCCTGGCTCTTTCTACATTTAAAATTTTTCCCCTTAGTGGCAGGATTGCCTGGAAATCTCTATCTCTTCCTTGTTTGGCGCTTCCCCCGGCAGAATCGCCCTCTACTATATAGAGTTCAGACTCTTCTGCTTTTCGTGATGAACAATCAGCCAGTTTGCCCGGTAAGGTTAATCCGTCAAGAGCGCCTTTTCTAAGCACAGAATCACGAGCAGCTCTTGCTGCCAGACGAGCGCGTGATGCAATAAGGCATTTGCCAATAATTGCCTCAGCGTCTTTCGGATGTTCTTCTAAAAATATTTCAAAACTTTTTGAAAAAACACTATCTGTAATAGTTCTTACCTCAGTGTTCCCAAGTTTGGCTTTAGTTTGGCCTTCAAATTGCGGTTCTCTTACCTTAACACTAATTACAGCGGTTAATCCTTCTCTTACATCATCTCCAGTTAGGTTTTGATCTTTTTCTTTTAAGATATTATTTTTTCTAGCATAAGAATTTAGGGTTCTGGTTAAGGCGGTTTTGAACCCGGCTAAATGCATCCCGCCTTCAGGGGTGTGGATATTATTAGCAAAGGTAAAAACTTCTTCCTGATAGTCTTCATTGTATTGAAGAGAGACTTCCACATTAACTTCATCTTGTTCTTTTTCTATATAGAAAATATTTTCATTCTTTATCTTTTTGTTTTGATTTAAGTGCTTAACATATGATGCAATTCCGCCCTCAAAATAAAACTCATGAACCTTTGGAGCTTCATCTTTATTGCTTTCGTCAATCACAGTTATTTTTATGCCTTTAGTTAAATAAGATTGTTGACGTAATCGATTTATTATTTTCTTCCATTTAAATTCTAGGGTTTCAAAGATTTGTGAATCAGGTTGAAAAGTTATAGTACTTCCTGATTCTTTAGTTTTTCCAATAGATTTAATTTTAGCTTTAGCCTTACCTCTAATGTATTCTTGGGCCCAGATTTTTCCATCTTTTTTAATTTCCGCTTTGGTATAAGCCGATAAAGCATTAACAACCGAAACGCCAACACCATGAAGACCTCCGGAAACCTTATAACCATCACCATCAAACTTGCCCCCGGCATGAAGGGTGCACATTACGGTTTCAAGGGCTGATTTTTTTGTTTGTTTGTGGATTTCTACGGGAATACCGCGACCATTATCAGCTACCGACACTGTGCTATCCGGCAACATTTTTACAATTATATGATCACAGTGGCCAGCCATTGCCTCATCGATTGCATTATCAACAACTTCCCAAATTAAATGATGCAATCCTTCAGTAGACGTATTGCCAATATACATTCCAGGTCTTTTTCTAACCGGATCCAATCCTTCTAGAACCGTAATTTGATCTGCGCCATATTGACCTTTTTCTTTTGTATTTTTATTTTTAGCCATAAATTTTTAGATAAAAAAATTAAAAACAACTATTGGATAAGAAAGATAGAAAAAATCATATTTTCCTCCTTTCTTAAGTTGTTTTTTACGTTTTTAGTATATCACCTAAGTTGTTGATTGGCAAGGTTTTTGTTTTTTTGCTATAATAACAATACTAGATATTTTTTGTCTATATTTTTGTAATTATGTATCAAGACAATCGGTTAACAGATTCAAAATTAAAGTTAGCTTACTGGATAGTAACAAACAAGCTTTTTATTAAAAGGATGATATTTTTTATATTGTTTGCCTTTGATGTTTTAATTGTCAGTTTTTCTGTTTATTCGGTTATTCAATATTATTCTGTTGAGAGGGTTCAATTTGAAAAGGCTATGTCTACTTTAGAGCGATATAATTTAGATTATAAAAATTATCAAAAAAAGATTAAACCAAAGGAGGTGCAGATATTAGAGCTTGATGCAGTTGACCTTGGTTCTGGTAGATATAATTTTGTTGCTAGGGTAAAAAACCCAAACACAAATGATTGGATAGCCCGTGAGGTGCATTATAATTTTATTTATAATAATCAGAGGACAGAAACTAAAACAGCATTTATTCTTCCGGGCAAAGATAAATTTTTAGGAGCCTTTAATGTAGAAAGTGAATTAAAGGTTTTAAAGCCGAGATTCGAAATATCTTATGTCAGATGGGAGAGAATTAAAGCAGGAGAATCTGATGAATTTAAGGAAACTATTAAAAAATTTACAGATTTTGAGGTAAGAGACGAAAGATATCTATCAACAACTGATTTAAAGCTAGAACCAGACGCAGGCATAAATGCAGTTGGCTTTACCGTTGTTAATAGTACTATTTTTGATTATTATGATGTAGGCTTTTTTATTGTTACCTATAACGGCCCTATTATTACTAGTGCTAATTATTTAACCTTAAACGACTTCATGTCTAGGGAGATTCGTGAAGAAGAGGTACGTTGGCATAATATAATATCTGAGCCGTCTCTTATAATTGTAAAGCCAGAGATTGATTTTTTTGATGAAACAGTTATTATGAGTAAGGATCATATTATTGGAGAGGTTAAGTAGCTTAAGTGATTAAAACGGAGGGGTAAAAAATGATATTTTTACCATTTAAAAATTTAAGATTTTTTGATTGGGGATTATTAGCAATAATCCTTGTTTTAATTTCGTTTAGTTTAATTATTATTTATAGTCTTGATTTAAGCCAGGATAATAATTTTCTTTTTTTCAAAAAACAACTCATTTTCATTTTAATAGGTATTTTGTTGTTTTTTGTTTTTAGTTTTATAGATTACAAGATTTTTAATATTTATAGTTATTGGTTTTATATTTTTGCGCTCCTGCTTTTAGCGGGGGTTTTATTTTTTGGAGAAACCATTAGGGGAACTAGGGGTTGGTTTGTTTTTGCAGGACTTCAATTTCAGCCGGTAGAAATGGTTAAGATTGCCCTTATTGCAGTTTTGGCCAGATTTTTTTCTAAAAAAGCTTATGAGATAAAGAAATTTCAGTTTATTGTTTTAAGCGGAATCTTGCTTGCACCATCTTTGTTTTTAGTTTTACTTCAGCCAGATCTTGGGTCAGCTATTATTTTATTTGTTTTATGGTTTGGGATGTTATTAGTTTCGGGGATTAAGAAAAAGCATTTATTAATTTTAATTTTAATTTTGGCATTTGCCTTTGTCTTCGCTTGGTTTTTTGGCTTTAAAGATTACCAAAAGGCCAGACTCTCAACTTTTTTAAATCCAGCGTCTGATCCATTGGGCATTGGTTACAACGTGATCCAGTCCACTATAGCAGTTGGCTCGGGCCGGCTCTTGGGGCAAGGTGTCTCAAGCGGATCGCAAACGCAATTGCAGTTTTTACCAGAAGCTCACACAGATTTTATTTTTGCCAGCCTTTCTGAAGCTTTTGGTTTTTTGGGGTCAAGCATTGTTTTATTTTTTTATGGATTATTTTTTTATAGAATTATTAGAAAGCTTGATGCTGTTAGAGATGATTTTGCTATTTTTTTAGTTTTAGGGGTTTTAGTTTATTTTATATCTCAAATTTTTTCTAACATTGCCATGAATGTTAGTATGGCGCCAGTAATGGGGCTCCCGCTTCCACTTTTAAGTTATGGGGGAAGCTCTTTGGTGGTGAGTTTAATTATGCTTGGGATAATATCAAATATTCTTATTAAGTCAGAGGCTGATAAATAGAAATGAACAAACCCAGCGCCACTTTATTTTTGATTAGGATAAACATTTTGTTTTAGTTATAAATTTAATATATTTCCTCCTTTTATTTTTTAACAAATACAAAAGTGGTGCTGGGTAAATCAAAAAGAAATTTATATTTTGCTTGTTTTTTTATAATAGGCATTGCTTTCCAGGAGATCATAGCAGTGCCTTTTTTTATTTTATATTCTCTTTTTCTTTTTGGCATTGTTTGTGCTTATCTATTTTGGAGAAATAAAAAAATTAAATTCATTTTTTTAGCTTTAATATTTTTTATTTTAGGAGCGCTAAGACTGGGAGCAGAAGAAATTATTTATAATAATAATTATTTATCTTTTACAAAAGAAGAAAAGTTTATCGGCACAGTTAAAAGCAACGAAGAATTATATGATAGCTATAAAAACATAATTGTTGAAGATGAAAAAAATAAAAAAAGTTTTTTATTTAGAGTTAATTTAAGCGAAAATTTTTCTTATGGTGATAAGGTGGAATTTTCCTGTTTGCCGCAAAATATTTTAGATAAAGGAGCTTACAGTGGGTATTTGAAAAAAGAAAAAATAAGCTATCTTTGTTATTACCCGGATATTAAAGTAATTTCTCAAAATAAAAACATTCACAAAACTTTATTTCAAATAAAACAAGGCAGCAGAAAAACTATTAATCAAAGCATTTTTTATCCAGAATCAGGGGTTTTGTCTGCTATGCTTTTGGGTTATAAAAAAGATATCCCGTTTAATTTAAGGGAAAATTTTTCCAAGGTAGGCATAAGCCATATAGTGGCAATATCTGGAATGCATTTAGTTATTATCAGCATTCTTTTATATTGGTTATTAATTGAGGTTGGCTTTTGGAGGGGGCAAGCATTTTATCTAATATTATTTTTGTTGTGGCTATACATTGTTATGGTTGGCCTGCCAGCCTCAGCCGTTCGGGCTGGAATAATGATTACAGTTGTTTTGTGGGGACGGCATATTGGGAGGATTAATAATTTAACGACAACTTTGTTTTTAGTGGCGGCTTTAATTTTAATTTTTAATCCGTTTTTTCTTTTGGGTGACATTGGCTTTCAGTTATCATTTTTAGCGGTTTTGGGAATTATTCAGTTGTTGCCAATTTTTTTAAAATTTTTTAAAAAAATTTTAATTAAGGGAAAGCTTAAGGATATTTTAGCTGTTACTTTAGCGGCTCAAATTTTCACCCTCCCTCTGTCGGTTTTTTATTTTGGCTTTATCCCGTTGTTGTCATTGCCGATTAATTTAATTTTTATCCCATTGCTCCCAGTAATTTTTGTCTTAGGAATTTTAACGATTTTATTGGGTTTTTTATTTCCTGTCTTGGCCGAATTTTTAGGTTTAGTTGTTTGGGGAATTTTATCTTTTTTAGTTGAATTAACAAATTTTTTAGTTAACATCCCCTTTGGTTTTTTTTATTTTGAAAATTTAAATTTTATATGGGTTGTTGTTTTTTATCTGTTTTTATTTTTATTTATATATAAAATGAAAAAGAAACACATTTATAATGAACCATTTTAATATGTCTTTTTTAAATAAAAAAGAATTTAAAATTTTAGGAGCAATAGTTTTTTTGGGCTTGTTTTTGGTTTTTGATGTTTATTCTTCTGGCAAAGATAGCAGCAGCCTTAGGGTTAGTTTTTTTGATGTTGGCCAGGGGGATGGGATTTTTATTCAAACTCCAGAGGGAGTTGATATCTTAATTGACGGCGGGCCAGATAAGACTATTTTGTCAAAATTAAATAAAGTTATGCCTTTTTATGATAAATATATAGATTATTTAATTATTACCCATGAACACGAGGACCATTTTCGTGGCGCAGAAGAGGTTATGGAAAGATATGAGGTAGGTAAAATTTATTATAACGGCCTTGGTGGTAGAGGCGGGGATTTAATTACTGTTGATAATACAGAAATTATTGATTTGGGAGAAAGCAATAGGTTAGAAATTTATTCTTTTGTTGGAAATTTTGATGAGGGTAAAAATATTAATAACACCTCGCTTATGGCAAGGTTGGTTTTTGAGGAAAAGTCATATTTATTTATGGCTGATATCGAATCTGATTTAGAGGAATATATTTTAGATTCCGGCATAGAGATAAATTCAGATGTTATAAAAATAGCCCATCATGGGTCGAGTGATTCAAGCAGGGAAGAATTTTTAGAAGTAGTAAGTCCGGAGGTTGCTGTGATTACTGTTGGGTTAAACAATGACCTTGGTCATCCATCAAGGCGAGTTGTTAAAAAGCTAGAGCGAGGGAATGTTAAAATTTACAGAACTGACTTAGATGGGGATATAAAAATTATTTCTGAAGGGGCAGATAATTATGTGGTTAAAACCAGTAGAAACCATTAACCCTGTTAAATAACCCCCGCTTATTATGTGAAAAGGCCTGGGTTGCAATGTTGTATTTAACAAAAATCGGCTCTGTGTCAAAACCGGTGGTAGTTATTTTCTCATTTTATCCTTATTAAATCCACCCTGACCCTCCTTTGTAAAAGGAGGGAACTATAAAAAAATAGCTAAAATAAAGCAAAACAGTCTCCCTCTTTGAAAAAGGGGGAACACCTGCCCGCCAATCGCTGCGCTCAAGGCGCTGGCAGGCGGGAGGGGGATTTTTTAAAAAATAACAATAAAATATATAATTTTTGTATTAAGTTGGAAAAGTCGTTTTCTATGCTAATTTTAGCTCTTAAATAGAGTTTTGCGCCACCATTAATATTATAGAGCCCAAAATCTTGCAAAATAACCGTAAATAAAATATATTTAGATTATAGGCTTATGAATATAGAAAATAAAATTATAATAACTGCCGAAGAATCGGGCTTGCGCCTTGATAAATTTTTGGTAGAAAAAATTAAAGATTGTTCTCGATCTTTTTGGCAAAAAGCCATTAACGATAATCTTGTGTTGGTTAATAAAAAAGAAGTTACCCCTCACTATAAGATTAAAGAGGGTGATGAGATAGAAATATTAAAAAGAAAAGTAGAGAAAGTTATTGAAGAAAAAAAAATAGACTTGTCACCAGACAAAAATATAAAGTTTGATATTGTTTTTGAAAACGATAATTTTTTAGTTATTAATAAACCACCTGGGCTTACTGTTCATCCGTCCGATGGAACGCCTAAGGGGACCCTGGCTAATGGCTTACTGGATAAATACCCTCAATTAAAAGATGTTGGAGAAGATGAGCTTAGGCCAGGAATTGTTCATAGGTTGGACAAGGATGTTTCTGGATTAATGGTAGTTGCTAAAAATCAAAAAATGTTTTTACATTTAAAAGAGCAGTTTAAAAATAGAGAGGTTAAAAAAGAGTATTTAACGCTTGTTTATGGGGTGATTAATAAAGATTATGATGAGATTAATTTAACGATTGGCAGAAGTAAAACCACCGGCATAATGGCAACCGGCGGGGAAAATTATAAAAAGGCTAAAACACTTTTTTGGGTAAAGAAAAGATTTAGAAATTATACATATTTAAAAGTAAAAATTTTAACTGGAAGAACTCATCAAATTAGGGTTCATCTGCGAGCTGTTGATCATCCGGTTGTTGGTGATAAAATGTATTATTTAAAAAAGTACAATAACATTAAAGACTTTGGGTTAAATAGAAATTTTTTACATTCTTATAAGCTAGGTTTTAAAAATTTAGAGGGTGAGTGGGTAGAATTTAAAGAAGATTTGCCGGATAATTTAAATAATATCTTAAAAGAAATTGATATAGTTTATGAATAATATTTTTATTATATCTGGTCCGTCTGGAGCCGGTGAGGATACTATTATAAATAGATTGGAAAAAGAATTAGGAGTTGTACATATTATAACAACTACAACTAGGGCTATGCGACCAGGCGACAGGGAGAGAAAACCTTATTATTTTATTTCGGAAAAAGATTTTCAAGAAAAAATAAAGAATAATGAGTTTGTTGAATATGCTAAGGAATATAATAATAATTACTATGGGGTTACCCATCAGGAATTAGAGCGAGCAAAAAAATCCGGGAAAATTGGGATTTGGAAGATAGGGTATAAGGGGGTTAAAACAGCCAAAAAACTTTTTCCAGAAATTATAGCTATTTTTATAAATGCTGAATCCTTGGAAATTTTAGAAAAGAGAATCAGAAAAAGAGCCGAAGTTACCGATCAATATGTAAAGGAAAGACTTGATTATACTAAAGAATGGTTAAAACATTTAGATATGTATGACTATAAGGTTATAAACAAAGAAGGGAAATTAGACGAAGCCGTCGAAAAAATAAAACAAATAATCTTAACAGAAATAAAAAAAGCCTAGGTGTAAAATCCTAGGTTTTTTTAGACAAAAAGAAAGGCCGGGAGTTGTTAGATAAACTGGAGAGTTTGATAAACGTTTCCCGGCCCGAAATGTGTTAGAAAAATGAAGGTGCGATAAAGATACTTTAAATATATAACAATGTTTTTCCTTTGTCAAACAAAAGTGGCTCTATAATATTAATGGTGGCGCAAAACTCTATTTAAGAGCTAAAATTAGCATAGAAAACGACTTTTCCAACTTAATACAAAAATTATATATTTTATTGTTATTTTTTAAAAAATCCCCCTCCCGCCTGCCAGCGCCTTGAGCGCAGCGATTGGCGGGCAGGTGTTCCCCCTTTTTCAAAGAGGGAGACTGTTTTGCTTTATTTTAGCTATTTTTTTATAGTTCCCTCCTTTTACAAAGGAGGGTCAGGGTGGATTTAATAAGGATAAAATGAGAAAATAACTACCACCGGTTTTGACACAGAGCCACAAAAGTTGACAACAAAAGTTGTGGAAAAACTTGGTTTATTAAGCGCCACTTTTGAGTATTGCATACAAAAATACAGCAAAGTTTTATTTGGTTGATAAAAATTTTTAAATTAGCCAACCTCCAAAAGTAATGCTGGATTTAATTTATAATTTACGCTATAATAGATAACAATAATAAGCAATAAATATGACCGAAACAATAGGTAATTCGGAGGGTAAAAAAACTGTATTAATAGTTGAGGATGAAAAACCAATGGCTAAAACTTTAAACCTTAAATTACAAGGTGCTGGTTTTAATACAATAGTTGTTCACGATGGGAAAAGCGCCTTAAATGCTTTAGATAAAAATAAGATAGATTTAATTTTATTAGATTTGATTATACCCCAGATGGATGGTTTTGCTGTTTTAAAGGAGATGATTAAAAGGAAAATGATAATTCCGACAATTACTATTTCTAATTTATGCCAAAAACAAGATATGGATTTGGCTAAAAAGTTGGGAGCATCTCATTATTGCATAAAGACAGACACTACATTGGTTGATATCGTGAATAAGGTCAAAGAATCTTTAAATGAGGGTAAAAATTAAAATAGGAAACAATCAAGCAGGAGTGTTCATAATTTAAAGTTATTATGGATTTTTTGTATTTATTGGAAGCACCACTTTTTAGTGCTAGATAATTCATTAAGGAATAACGAGAAGCCTTCTAAATTTTGTAAAATTTTAAAATCAGAACCATAAAGTGGTGCTGGATTTACATATATGAGCGTACAAACAATTATCGAGGACAAAAAAATAATAGATATATTGGTAAAAGAGAATTATATTACCGCTGATGATTTTAAGCAATCTAAAAATTTTGCTAACAAAAACCAGGCCTCCCCTATAGATTATCTTTTGGCAGAAAGGCTTATTACCAGGGAACTATTGGGTCAGGCCATTGCAGAGTTTTTTAGTGTTCCCTATGTAGATTTGCATAAAGAGAGGATGGATGAAAAAGTTTTTAGTAAAATCCCTGAGCTTGTCGCAAGGTCTAGGGGGATTGTTGCTTTTGCTAAAGCCGAAGATGGGATTAAGGTGGGCATGGTAAATCCAAAAGATTTAGAGATTATTCATTTGTTAGAAAAACGATTTGGTAAAAGGATAATAACTTATTTTATAACCAAGCAAGACTTAGAGGAGGCCTTAAATGCATATAAGGGCGGATTGCGAGATGATTTTAAATTAGTGATAGATAAATTACAAGATAAGAAATTAAGCAGGGAAGATCGTGATCAAGTCATTGTTGATTTAGTGGATATGCTTATTAAATACGGCCATCAAAATAGGGCGTCAGATATCCATATAGAACCCTATGAGAAAAAGGTAATTGTTCGTTATAGAGTTGATGGAATTTTGCATGACGTATTAGACATGCAAAAGGATTTAATTGATTTTGTGGTTTCTAGAATAAAAATTATGTCGAGTATGAGAACCGACGTTCATCGTAGTGCTCAAGACGGTAAAATTACTTTTGAAATGGAAAAGTATAAAATTGATGTCAGGGTTTCTATTTTGCCAGTTGTCCATGGGGAGAATATTGTTATGAGATTGCTTGATCCTAAGCAACAAAGCTTGACACTGAGCAGTTTGGGGCTTGTTGGGGAAGATCTTCAAAAAGTTAATCGAGCAGTTAAAAAAAGCCATGGAATGATTTTGGTAACCGGTCCAACTGGAGCTGGAAAGACTACAACTCTTTATGCAGTGCTTAGGATTTTAAATAAAAGAGAGGTTAATATTTCTACTATTGAGGATCCGGTTGAATATAATGTTGATGGTATTAGTCAAATTCAAGTTAACCCAAAAACAAACTTAACCTTTGCTGCTGGTCTTCGAGCGCTTGTTCGTCAGGATCCGGACGTGATAATGGTTGGAGAAATTCGTGATGAAGAAACTGCAGCTATCGCGGTTAACTCTGCTCTTACTGGTCACCTTGTTTTATCAACTCTTCATACTAATGATGCAGCTACAACCTTGCCAAGATTACTTGATATGGGGGTGGAGGAGTTTTTAGTTGCCTCAACTGTTAATGTTGTTGTTGGCCAAAGGTTGGTTAGAAAAATTTGTCAAAAATGCAGAACATCTTATTCTATGACTCCTGACGAAAAGGGCATTATTGAAACTAGCCCTGTTTTAAAAAAATTATTCAAAGACAAGACCGCTAATATTAATGATATGAGGCTGTACAAAGGTAATGGTTGTAAGGTTTGTAATTTTAGCGGTTACTCAGGGCGGCTTGGAATTTTTGAGGTTTTAGAAATGGATGAAGCTATTAGGGCTGCAGTATTACAAAAAGTATCTAAGGATGAAATTATGAATATGGCTATAAAAAATGGAATGATAACCATGATTGAAGACGGAGTAAAAAAAGTTTTTAACGGTTTAACTACCTTTGAAGAGGTAATGAGAGTTAGCAGGGCGTAAGAAATAGCGTATAGGATAAAGCATATAGGTATTATTAAATTTTAATTAGTATTTTAAAATGTATATTGAGTCGTACAAAGAACTAAAAGTTTGGAAAAAATCCATAGATCTTGTTAAGGAAATCTATAAAATAACAAATAAGTTTCCTAAGGAGGAAATATATGTTTTGGTAAGTCAAATGAGGCGAGCAGCTATTTCTATTCCGTCAAATATTGCAGAAGGATATAAAAGAAAAAACTTAAAAGAGTATATTCAATTTTTAAGTATTGCTGAAGCCTCAGCAGCTGAATTGGAAACCTAAGTAATTATTTCAAAAGATTTGTATAAAGATATAGATTTTTCAAATACAGAATCATTGTTGGAAGAGGTTCAAAAAATGTTATTTGTAATGATTAAAAAACTAAAAGACAAAAGAGCCTAAACGCTTTACGCTAAACGCTAACCCCTATTTTATGAGAAAGGATAATAGAAATGTTTTAGAAAAAGAAATTTATATCGGAGGAATTTCTTTGGTCCAAAAGGCAGTTTTTGCCAGATATTTAGCTGTGATGTTAAAATCAGGGCTAACTATTATCGAAGCCTTGGAAATTGCTGTAGACTCAGCTCAGGGAAGATTAAAAAAAATTATTAGAGGAATTTTAGAGGCAGTAAAATCCGGCTATTCTTTTGCTTTTGCTCTAGAGAGATATCCAAAAGTTTTTTCTAAGCTTTTTACTAACGCAGTTTATGCCGGTGAGACATCTGGAACGTTAGATGAAAGCTTGGAAAGAGTTGCTGATCAGATGGACAAGGAAAGAGAAATTTTTACCAAGATAAAGGGAGCCATGGTTTATCCAATGATAATTTTAGCAGCTTCTTTTGCCCTGGGGGTGGGAATGACTTTTTGGGTTTTACCAAAAATTACACCTTTATTTGAAGGGTTGAATGTTGATCTTCCAATTACCACTCAGCTTTTGATGAAGTTTTCTTCATTTGTTCAAGATTATGGTTTTTGGTTTTTTGGAGCATCTTTAACTTTTATAGTTTTTTTAGTTTGGCTTTTTAAGCAATCTTTTTTTAGGCCGTTTACCCATTTGATTATTATTAGGATCCCAGTAATTAGCAGAGTTACTAAAAATGCTAATATTTCTAGGTTCACTAGATCATTGAGCGTGTTGCTTAAAAGCGGCCTTAATATATATGAGGCTTTAAAAATTGTAACAGAGATGACTAATAATCATTATTATAAGAGAGTGTTGTTAAAGGCTAGTGAAAGTACTAGCAAGGGGGCAAAGCTATCTAGCGATTTAGCTCGTCATAGAGATTTATTTCCTATCATGACAACTAAAATGATTAGGGTTGGGGAAGAGTCCGGCAAACTAGAAGAAACCCTGGCTTATTTAGCGGATTTTTATGAAAAAGAAGTTGATGATAGTTTGAAGACGCTTTCAACTTATATTGAGCCAGTGCTTTTAATGTTTATTGGACTGATTGTGGCCTTTATGGCTTTATCGATAATTACTCCAATTTATAGTATAACTAGCGGGATGGGAAGATAGGGCAAACATCTGACACATGACATTTAACATTTGACTTTATGGATGATTTTTTTAATAAAAAATTTAGGTTTAGAAATTTTCAAGTTTATAAGCGACGTAGAGCGAGTGAAATAGAAAAACGAATGTTTTTCTGTTTCCGAGCCGAGGAGCTTATATATCGGATTAGTCCCGCCTAGGCGGGACGGTCTTTGCCGCATTTAGATAAAAAATTCTTTTTAATCACCCTGTGCTCTTGGCACAGGGGTATATATAAAGATGCTAGGAAATTTAATAAAAAACTAAAAGATTTAACGAGAAAAAAATTCCCAAAAATAGAACAGTTTTGTTTATTGTCACAAATTTGGAGAGCCTTAGACTCAATAGTTTTAAATATCGCGGAAGGATCAGATCGAGGGACAGATAAAGATTTTGCTTATTTTTTAAATTTATCACATACATCATTAAATGAGGTTATTTCATGTTTGGACATTGCTTTGGATAATAACTATATTTTAGCAGAAGATCATAGAGTTTATTTAAAAGAAGCGGTTGTTTTATCCGATCAGTTAACCGCATTTAGGAGGAAATTAATTAAAAATCCAACAAAGTGATATGTTAGGTATTAATAAGGTGTCAGTTGTCAGGTGTCAGTTGTCAGGTGTTAGCGAGAAGGGCTTCTCGCTTGTAGAGCTTATAGTTGTGATAACTATTATTTTTATTGTTACAGCAGCGGTTGTTCCGATTTATGGCAATTTGCAATCAAGCTCCCAGCTAAACGAAACCACCTCTCAGGCAGTTCAGGCTTTGCGGATGGCCAGGGAAAGAAGCGTGAGTAGGTATAATAATTCAAGGCATGGCGTAAAATTTGATAATATAAGCAGCCCTAATAAATTTGTTTTATACCAAGGAGATTCTTATGCCACCAGGGATAGTGCTTATGACAGAGAAACAATTTTGGCCGAAACAATGAGCCTAGTTACTACCGGTTTATCCCCGGCTGGTGATGAAATTAATTTTTCAATGGGGCTTGGAGCGCCGGACAAAACAGGATCAATAAATATTAACCACACCATAGAAGGATTTAAAGTTATTAGCATTAATGAATATGGATCTGTCGCAGAAAATTAAAAAAGTTTTAAATAATAAATCAAAAATCCTGGGAAACGAGGGGATGAGCTTACTGGAAGTAATAGTCGCTGCGGCGATTTTTTCTTTGATTGGAATAGCTATGATAACTTTAGCTGTTGGTGGATTTAATGCATTGCAGAGAGGCGGGGATCAAACCGAGGCCGAGGCTTTGGCCAGTGAGGGAATTGAAGCTATTAGGTCAATTCGTGATGGAGCCTGGAATGAAGTTATTTATAGTCAAAGCGCCGTTGAAGTTAGCAGTGGAGAGTGGATTTTTACCGGAGAGAGCACAGACGAAACAATTGGCAAATACACCAGAACTATAACTCTTGAAAATGTTTGTCGGGATATTTCAGATAATATTACAACTTGTCCCGGAATTTATACTGATTTGCATAGCAAAAAGGTGGCCAGTAAAGTAACTTGGGCTCCAATGACTGGGGTGGTTAGTTCGGTTCAAAAAGTTTCTTATTTAACTAACTGGGATTCAACTGAGTGGATCCATGATACGATTGCTGATTTTGATACTGCTCCCTTTGGAAATTATATTGATACCACAACTTCGACAAGCGTTGGTGATTTGGACGGAGCTATAGTTTTAAATCAAAATTAAATTTATATGGCCCAATATTTTAAAAAATTAAAAGTATCCCAAAAAATATTTTCTATATTTTTTATAGTAAGCTTGTTGCTAGCGAGTGTTTTTTCTGGTTGGCTGCAGATTTGGCATAATTCCCTGGTGTTACACCCAATCCCTCAAGCTAAGGCGGCGACAACCCCTAAATTTGAGGCAGGAGAAATTACGATCAGTGATTCACTGCAGTGGACTAATATTAGTTTGTCAGGTACATATAGCTCCGTCCCAGTTGTTATTGCAACGCCGGTAACATCTGCAAATTGTGCCGGTACCTGTTCAGGAACAGGCTCTGGAAATGGTGGCATGTATCCGATTCCTTTAGTCAGAAATGTTACAACTTCCGGTTTTGATATTTCTATGTGCATTGATGGAGGTAATACTGCCTGCACAACCGGAGCTAGCGCCGAAACTTTCCACTATTTTGTTTTTGACGTTGATGATGCGGCAAATTACAGCTGGATTGAGGCGGGTACAACAGCTAATGTGGATGTGGGAGGGGTTGATACAGCAGAAACCTATACGACCTCTTTTGTTGCCACGCCCCATGTCTGGACACAGGCACAGACCTATTCTCAAGGCAGCAACATAGGAGCTGTTGCCTGGGTGGATGACGACAATACAACGAGCGGGTTTAACTATGTTGGTTGTGTGCATACCGGTACTGGGGATAGTTGCGACGGCACCGCTTTAAATGAAACCTTTGGATATGTGGCAATAGACGTGGCAAACGCAAATTTTGACGCCGGTACCAACTTTCAATCCGGTATGGGTGATATTTCACACAGTGCCTGGACTGCGGCTAGTTTCTCTCCATCTTATACCGTTCCGCGAGTGATGGTAACTCAAAACGATGACGACGGCGGACAGGATCCGGAATATGCTTGGGCGCAAAACGTTACCGGTTCGGGAATGGATTTCCGTTATTGCGAAGAAGATGCTGGAAATCTTTGTAATACTCATACGAGCGAAAAGACATATTGGTTTGCAGTAGAAGAACCTATTGTTGCGGGTTCAATTACCGATCAACTTCATTTTCGCTGGCGAAATGATACGACCGACGTTAATACCTCGGGCGGTTTTTTAGCCGGTGAAGATTCTAACAGTATTCCAGATATTAATAAAAATGAAACTTATCGATTAAGGGCAGAAGTAGCCAATAATGGAACAGCCATTGAAGACGCTGCCAGGCAATATGAATTGCAATGGGGCGATAAAACAGGGCTGGGAAGTTGTGGGGCTATTTCAACCTGGGTTGGAATGAGTGATGCCAGTGATGAATTTGATTTAGTTGATTCAATTAATATTAATCCAGATGGTGAAAGTTTAACCCCAGGACTTTTAACCAATAGTGAGGGCTATACTTATGTAAGCGGTGAAGGAAGAGACATTGCTGATACTACTTCTTTAATCGGGCCACTTACTAATGATTATTATACAGAATTAGAATATAGCTTTGAAGCAACTAGTGAAGCTATTACAGGGCATAATTATTGTTTTAGATTGTATGATAAAAACAATAATGAAATACTTGATAGTTATTCGGTTTACCCAGAATTAACAATCAGTTCAGTTATAAGCGAAACTACGATTATGGAATGGGGGACGCAGGCTAGCGTGGGGGACGATGCTTGGACAACCGTTAATTTTTCCGGAAGTTATAACAGCCCAGTTTTTATCTGTACGAGTGACTATAATAATAATATTGGCGCTGAATCAGACGGTACAGCTGATTCTGTTGTTTGTCGAGTTCAAAATGTCGGAGCAACTAGCGCTCAGGTACGTATCCAGGAACCAGGAACTTTAGTAGGAGCAGCAGGAAATTTAACAGCAGAAAAAATCTATTGGATGGTTGTTGAGGAAGGAGATTATAACACAGCAGGCATTAAAATGGAAGCCTTTAGTTATAATTCAACAGTAACTGACGGTAAAACACCCGGCTGGAATGGTCAGGTTCAGTCATTAAATCAAAGCTATGTTAATCCGGTGGTTTTAGGTCAAGTTATGACTACTAATGACACTGGTCATAGCCAATTTTGGGCTCATGATGGAGCTCGGGGAGTACCAGCTAGCGGAGTTCTTTATACTGGTAAGCATATTTCCGAAGACACCGATACTATTCGCGGCAATGAAACAATTGGAGTAGTAGTAATTGAACAAGCTAATAATAATTTAGATGGAACTGTTTATGAATCTAGGCTGCAAACCCAAACAATTGAACGTATAGATGATGTGCATACTAATTATACTTTTAATACAGCTTTTAGTTCTGTTCCAAGTGTGGGGATTATTTCCCAGGCCGGCTTATCAGGAGGAGATGGGCCTTATCCTTCTTTATATGGAGCTAGTCCATTGTCCACAACTAATATATATCCGGTAATTATGGAAACAGAAATAGTAGATACAGAGCAATCCGGTAATACAGAGTTTGTTCCTTATATTGTTTTTGAGTCAGTTGGTTCGTATGCGGCGGGAACAATTTCTTTAGATCAAACTAATTATAGATTTTTTCAAAACGCTGATTCAGTTCAACCAGGTACGGCCTTAGGATCAGAAAACACAGTTATTACTGATGTCGCTAGCTCAGACATAGTAAGGTTGCGCATGTCTGTTCAGGTTGGTTTAGATAATTTAGCAGCTTCGGCCCAAGATTTTAAGCTCCAATATGGGGAGGGGGCAACGTGTAGTGCAATTGGAACTTGGGTAGATATTGATAGTGCAGGTGGAGGTGGTATTTGGAGGGGATATGTTAATGCAACTCCATCTGATGGAAGTTCAATTACAGGGTCTTTACTTAATTCAGGGGCTAATGTTTTGGAGTCTTATGAAGAGCAAAATAATTCAGTTAATAATCCAGCTCAAATTAATGATGGAAGCAGGGGTGAGTGGGATTGGGTTATTCAAAATAACGGAGCAACGCTTGGAACAGATTATTGTTTTAGAATGGTTTTTTCTGATGGTTCAGTTATAAAGTATTCTGAGTATCCAAAATTAACAACTTCCAGTACGGGTAGCACCTTAGAACAAGCTAGTTATAGATTTTTTGAAAATGATGATGGAACAACTGTAACTACGGAACTAGAAGCAGAAAATACAGCGACAACACTTAGTAGCGCTGGTCAAGCTTTTAAGCTTAGGACTCTCTTACATATCGGTGTCTCTGATCTAGGAATTGGAGGGGAAAATTTTAAACTGCAATACGCGGTAAAATCCGGAACTTGTGATACATCTTTTACGGGTGAAACTTATTTCGATGTTACAGCTATAACTCCAATTGCTTATAATAATAATGCAACCCCAAGTGATGGTGATAATTTAACAGAAAATGCTACTCTTGATCCAGATCATTTGGGACATACAGTGGTGCCGCAAACTTATGAAGAGTTAAATAATTTTACAACCGTGTCTTCTGTTCCGGCTGGCCAAGATGGCTTATGGGGGTTTGCTTTAATAGATAATTCTGCCCCAGCTAATACCAGTTATTGTTTGAGGATTGTAAAATCAGACGATAGCCTGCTTGATACTTATACGGTTGTGCCAGAAATTACAACCGATGCAGGAGTTACTTTTAATCAATCTGGTTATCGATTTTTTGAGAACGTTGATGGAACAACAGTTTCGTCTTCACTGGCAGCAGAAAACACAGCAGCAACTCTGGCTTCTCCAGATGATGCTTTTAGGTTAAGATTATTAATGCACATGGATGTAAATGATCTAGTAATTGGCAGTAAGAATTTTAAATTACAGTATGCGCTTAGATCCGGAACCTGTGATACTGGTTTTGTGGGGGAAATATACGCTGATGTTACGGCCGTAACCCCAATTGCTTATAATAATAATGCAACCCCAAGTGATGGTGATAATTTAACAGAAAATGCTACTCTTGATCCAGATCATTTGGGACATACAGTGGTGCCGCAAACCTATGAAGAGCTAAACAATTTTACTAATTCGACTGCCATTGTTCCGTCTGGTCAAGATGGTATGTGGGATTTTTCTTTAATAGATTTTTCGGCCAGCAGCGGGGAAGTTTATTGTCTCAGGGTTGTAAAAGAAAACGATGATCTGCTGGACAATTATTCATTTATTCCTCAAATTAGCATAGCTATAAGTTATGTGGTCTCAGGAACTTATACATCCAATTGGTTTGACCTGGGCAATAGTTCACCAGTTCAAATTATTAGTTGGAGCGAAACAGTTCCTGGTGGATGTGATATACGTTTACAAATTCAAACAGCCCCAGATAGCGGCGGCTCTCCAGGTGCGCCAACTGGTTGGTATGGGGCAAGCGGCTTGGGAACTTATTTTACAGATCCCTTAGGTACATTAATACCGGCAATAATTAATGGTAACCAGTGGGTCCAGTATAAAGCCGAGTTAACAGGCGATGGGGTTTCTACGCCAATCTTAGAAGAGGTGGTCATTAATTATAAGTAAAAAGTCATGAAATCAAAAAATCAAAAAATCAAAAAATCAAACAAAAAAGATAAAAATTGTTTTATTGATTTATTGTTTTATTGTTCTCGTGAGCAAAGTGGTTTTACTTTATTTGAAACTGTTATTTATGTGGCAATAGCGGGTGTTATTTTGGTTAGTTTTGTCCAATTTTCTTTAACAGTGTCTGGATCTAGAAATAAAAATTTTGCAGTTCAAGAAGTTCAAGCTAATGCACGGACGGCCCTTGATTTAATTACGCAGAAGATTAGATTAGCCGATGATGTAGTTAGTCCTGCTGAAGGAACTTCCGGTGGAACTTTAATTTTAGATATGCCTGCCCCTGATCCAAGTATAACTATTAGCTTAAACGGAAATTATCTTAATTTTAACGATGGTTTATCGGTTAATGTAACCAGTGAAAAAGTAAAAGTAACAAGTATAAATTTTACCAATTTAGCAAAGAGCGGAGAGAGGGATAATATCGCAATTAATTTTGTAGTAGAATATAACACTGCAAACGATGTGCGTTTTTCACATACAGAAACAATCCAAACAGCAGTTGGTCTTAGAAAATAATTTAGTTTTTAGTTTGTAGCGAGTAGTTTGTAGTTTATGAAAATAGAATCATATAAAAATTTAATAGTTTGGCAAAAGTCAATGGAGTTGGTTGTAGAAATTTATAAAACTACAGATTATTTTCCCAGAGAGGAAGTCTATGGGCTAACTTCCCAAATACGAAGGTCAGCAGTTTCAATTCCATCAAACATAGCAGAAGGTAGTCGCAGGGGAACCAGGAAAGACTTTAGAAATTTTTTATTAAATAGTTATGGATCAGGGGCTGAATTAGAAACTCAAATAGAAATTTCCAAAAAAATTTATAATAATAAAAATTTTCAATATAATAAAATAGATAGCTTGCTCAATGAGATTATGCGCATGCTTAACAAGATGACTAATGAACTTAAGGAATAAAAATCTACCAACTACCAACTACCAACTACCAACTAAGGAAGGTGGTTTTGCCGTTATGATAGCTATCATAGTTATTGGGGCAGCAACTTTGATTATGGCTTATAGCTCTTCTATATTAAGTATGGGAGAACTAGAGCTTGGTTATTATTCAGAAAAAGGTGAAGAGGCTTTTGCCGTTGCCGATGGGTGTATGGAAGAATCTATGAGAAGGCTTAGAATAGACTCTGGCTATTCAGGCGGGATATTGAATTTAGGCTCAGGATCGTGTACAATAAGCATAAGTCCGTCTGGAAGCGATCGAATAATTACAGTAACAGGAACAGTTGATAATTATAATAAAAAAATTGAAGCTAATATAACCTTGTCGGGCAACGATATTATTTTAAATTCTTGGGAAGAATTATCAAACTAAAACAGCGTATAGCGGTTAGGGTATAGGGTGTGAGTAAAAATAAAATAAAAAATAAAAGTAAACCCTGTACGCTAAGCGCTAAACCCTATTTAAATTATGGAATTATTTAAGAAAAAGGCTATTGGAGTAGACTTAGCTGATAGAACAATTGAGGCAGCAGAACTTTTAAACGATTCCGGTAAAATCGAGGTTTTAAGTTTGGGGAGAATAGAAATAGAATCAGGAATAGTTAGCAGGGGTAAAATTTTAGATAAGGAAAGATTAAAAACAGCTTTTGAAAAATTATTTTCTACCGCTAAGCCAAAGCCAATTAAAGATAAAAAAATAATTTTTAGCTTGCCGGAAAATCAAGTTTATATTCATACTTTTTATCTAAAATCTCATGACAAAGAAAGCAGGGATAATTTAGTTTTAAAAGAAGCTAAAACCACCATTCCTCTTAACAATAATGATTTAATTTTTTCTTACCGGGTATTAAAAGAGGATTTAGAAGGAGTGGAAATACTTTTAATTGCTACTAGTAAAAAAATTATTTTTGATTGGCTTAGGTTTTTTGATGAAATAGGGATAGAAGTGGAAATGTTTGACATAGAAGATTTGGCAACTTTTAGAGATATATTCTTAAAGGATCCGGAAAAGCCAGTTTGTGTAGTTGATATTGGAGAATTTACTTCTAATATTGATATATTTGATGAAAAAGGTCTTAGATATTCTTATGCAGCTAATTTGGCTGGTAACTATTTTACCAAACAACTAGCTGAAAAAGCAGAAATAGACAAAAGAGAGGCAGAAACTGTAAAAATAAAGGAAGGTTTAGTGGGTAAGAATAAAGTGGTTTTTGATGCTCTGGACATGGCTATAGGTAAATTAATTAAAGAGGTTGATTCTTCAATAAAGTATTTCGAGAATAAGGATGACAGAAAGGTGGATGAGGTGGTTTTGTTGGGTAGTTCTAGTAAAATGAAGGGAATTAAGGCTTATTTTAAAAATAATCTAAATCTTTCAGTTAGGAGAGGGGAGGCTCATTCTTTGTTTAAAAATAAAGTTCCTATTGAATATATGGGTGCTGTTGGCAGCGCGCTTAGGGGTATTGATAAGAGGTGGGATGAAAAAGATCCCGCTATTGCTATCTCAAAAGTTGACATTAAAAAAGAATTGGACAAAAAAAATACAGATATAAAAGGACAAAAAAAGATTTTTTTAGGAGAGGAAAGTCCGGAGGATATTCAAGTAAAAAAGCTAAAAAAACAAAAGATAATTTTAGTAGTGATAGCTATTTTTAGTATAATATCTTTATTTGGAGCTTTTTGGCACAGGGGTAATAAAAGGCAGGAAAGACAATTAAGCTTAATAGAGCAATCCAAATATCAGAAACAACAAACGATTAACCTGAAAATAGATGTAATTATTGACAAGGGGGATAATAAAAATAATTTAAGGGGCAAGTTTGTAGAAGATATTATAAGGTTTAACGGAGTCAAAGAAGAAGCAATAGAAGAATCAAGGCTAGAGATAAAAAAGCAAATTAAAGACGATGAAGAATTGATTTTAGAATCAGTCATAGATGAAATTAGAGAAGGAGAAGATGATGTTCTCCGAATAAATTGGTTAGTTTACAATCAAAAAGTTGCCGACGCTATTTTTATTAGTAAAATAAATAATTACAACAAAGAAGATATTGATTATATATTAAGTTCAATTAAAAAAAGAGGCATAGAAAAAAAAGAAGAAGAAGGCAGTTATTTTTTATTAGTAGATATAACCATATCGCTTGATAAATATATACAAGTAGAAGAAGAATAAAAAGATGGTAATTATTATGGGGTGCAAAAATATGCTTTCTGTCATTCCTGCGAAGGCAGGAATCTAGTAAGCTGTAGATCCCTGCTTTCGCAGGGATGACATTCTTAGTTTTTTGATTAATTTTGTAGTTTAAGGTAACTATATTTAGTGGATATCTTTTTGTAGGCACAATAAAAAAAATATGTTATAATATAAAACAATAAAACAATAAAACAATAAAACAATAAAACAATAAATTTTATTAATTTATTGTCTTAATTAATAATATAAATAAAAACTATGTTAAAAAATCGAAAATCGAAAATCGAAAATCGAAAATTATCAAGAGGTTTTACCTTGATAGAACTTCTTATCGTGATTGGTATCTTGGGAATTATTGCTGCAGTAGTATTCGTGGCCTTAGACCCAGGAACCAGGTTTGCTGACGCTAGGGACTCCAGGCGTTGGACCGACATTTCCGCTGTTATTGATGCCGTTAAGGTTTATCAAGTAGATTATGAGGGTTCCCTGCCAACTGATGTGGCAGCCCTAACAGCTGGAACAAATTATATTATAGGAACAGCTGCACTTGGCTGTGATTCTGGGTGTGCTGATGTTACGCCAACGGCAGCAGCTTGTGCTAATTTGGAGGCAACAGCTACTACAAATATTATCGATGGCGGTTATATCGGTAAAATTCCTATTTCTCCAACTCCTGCTGGAGGAACTGCTTACGATGCTACTAAAACAGGATATACTATTTCAAGGGATGCTAATAACATTATAACAGTTTCAGCTTGTGACTCAGAAGGTGCGGGAGTTGCAGATATATCTGTGGTTAGATAATCTAGTATAAAATAGAACTTTAAATAAAACCCCTGAAAAGGGGTTTTATTTTTTAAAAAATAATAGTATAATTAAAGAAAGTATTATGAATAATGAATTGTGAATTATGTTTTTTAAAGCTTTTTGTTTTTAGCTTAGATATATTCATTATTCGCCTGTTTTCCGCACTGGGACACCCAAGCCCATTAAGTATTTTTAATAATATCAAA
>CAYNJS010000004.1:0-28503 GCA_964397635.1 uncultured Gammaproteobacteria bacterium | reverse complement strand
ATGCTAATTTTAGCTCTTAAATAGAGTTTTGCGCCACCGTTAATATTATAGAGCCAAAAACATTTGATATTATAGTTATTTCATTGTATATTAAAGTGTATAATAGCGCAAGAATTTCAATTAAATGGAATTATTAAAAAAATTAATTTATAAATATAAAGTGTTTGTAAAATATTGCATCGTCGGAGGGACGGCTGCGGTTGTTGACTTTGGCGTCCTTTTTATTTTGACTGAACTATTTTTGGGCGTAGAGTATTACTTGGTTTCAGCTACAATTTCTTTTATTTTATCAGCTCTTACCAACTATGCTTTAAATAGGAGATGGACCTTTAGATCAAGTGGAAAAAAACGTAAGCAAATTCCAATATTTTTTGCAGTTGCGACTATGGGGTTACTTATTAATAACTCCATTATGTATGTGGGGATGGAAAAATTGCTTTTAAAAAATATTCAATATGGTTATTTAGTAGCCAAAGTAATTGCCACGGGACTAGTCTTAATCTGGAATTTTTTAGGCAATAAATATATTACATTTGCTTCTTCTGATGTCATTCCGGAATTTTTTCAGAGAAAAAATATCCGGAATCTATTAAACAAAGACGAGAGATTCCTCCCGCCTTGGCGGGACGGGAATGACACGGGGGCAATGGAACAGAATAATAAATATGAAAATAATAGTAGCGGCTGATATTTATCCGCCGGACATTGGGGGGCCGGCTACTTACAGTAAAAATTTAGCAACAGAGCTTAAAAATAATGGATACGATGTCCAGCTTATTTGTTATGGTGATAAATTTGATAGTTATGACGACGAGGGTGGCTTTAAAGTAACAAAAATTGGGAGAGATAGGCCATTGCCACTGCGATATTTTGAATATTTTTCTAATTTGCTTAAAATCTGCAAAGATGTGGATTTAATTTATGTAATGGGCCCGGTTTCAGCCGGCTTTCCTGTAATGATGGCTAGTAAAATTTTAAAGAAAAAATATATTACAAAAGTTGTGGGCGACTATGCCTGGGAGCAGGCAAGGGGCAGATTTGGAGTTGAGGATGGAATCGATGAATTTCAAAACAAAAAATATCCATTTAAAATAGAGATTTTTAGAAAAATCCAAAGTTCAGTAGTTCAAAATGCTACTAATGTTATAACCCCAAGTCATTATTTAAAGGGAATTGTAAAAGGCTGGGGCGCTAAAGAAGATAATATTAAAGTTATCTATAATTCAGTCAATTTTGACTTTGTTAATATTATAGATAAAACAGAAGCTCAGGAAAAAATTAGAATAAAAGGTAAGATTATATTTTCTGTTGCTAGACTCGTTCCTTGGAAGGGGTTTGAAATGCTTATTAACATTTGGCCAGAGTTATTAGAAAAAGACCAGGATCTAAGATTAGTAATAGCTGGATCTGGACCAGAGGAGGGAAACTTAAAAACCCTTATTGAAAAAAATAATCTTGAAGATAAAGTTTTTTTAGTTGGCAAAGTAGAACACAAAGATTTATCTACTTATTTTAGTGCTTCAGATATTTTTGTTTTAAACTCTGGTTATGAGGGGTTAAGTCATGTTTTAATCGAAGCCATGGCCCACAAATTGCCTATTATTGCCTCAAGCAAGGGTGGGAACGTAGAGGTTATTGAAGATAGGCTTAATGGTTTCTTGGCTGAATATAATAATGAAGAAGACTGGAAAAAGGCTATTTTGGAGTTAGTAAACAACGAAGAATTAAAAAATAAATTTGTAGAAAATTCTTTAAAAGATTTGGATAAATTTAAATACGAAACAATGATCAATAACACTTTAGATTTTTTAGAAAATATAGTAAAATAAATATATTAAAACTTAACCAACACTACAATACTATCCAGTATTGTAGTGTTTGCAGGAAGTATGGCAAAGTATTCATTGAAAAAATTAACTAAAGAAAAACAACAAAAATTATTATTAGAATTATGCCAGGCATTATCAGTGGTAAAAGATATAAAAGAGGCAGCTCATCTTTTGGGTGATTTATTGTCTCCCCAGGAGATAGAAATGATAGCCAAAAGATTGCAGATTGCAAAATTATTAATAAAAGGCTTAACTTACAATGATATAGACAAGGAATTAACTGTTAGCCCCACAACTATATCAAGAGTAAATGCTTGGTTGCAACAAAGCGGAGAAGGGTATAGGATTGTAATAGAGAGAAGTAAAAATAACAAAGAGTTAAAAGACTTAACATTACTTGATCAAGAAAAAATAAATACTGATTATGATAAAATGAGTTGGGAGGGCGTTAAAAGACGCTACCCGTCTTATTTTTGGCCCCAGCTATTATTAGAAGAGGTTTTAAATTCAGCCAGTAGCCGCCAGAAAAAGAAACTAAAAGATGTTTTAGGAGTTGTCGCCAGAGCGGATAAAAAAAATGATTTGTATAAACGTTTGAATATTATATTAAAAAATAAAAATATAAAATAATACCAATACTACAATACTATCCAGTATTGTAGTATTGGTAGGAAAAATTATTAGGTGAATTATTTAGCATATTTTTAAAGTAAAGTTTTTTATGAGAGTTTTAATAATTAGTCTTGATAAAAATTTATTGGGTCAGAAAGGGGCTTTTGGTGATGCCTTAGATCGTCATAAGCTTTATGGTAAATATGTGGAGCGATTGGATATTATTGTTTTTAATACCAAGCCAACAGAATGTTTAAAGCTTGATGATAATATTAAGGCCTGTCCAACCAACTCTAAAAGTAGATTTCATTATGTTTTTGATGCTATAAAAGTCGGAAGATCTTTAAATAAAGACAAAAAAATAGATCTAATTGTTTGCCAGGATCCGTTTTTGACTGGGCTGGCCGGTGTAATGTTAAAGAAAAAAACTGGAGCTAAATTAATAATCCATTCACACGGTGATTTTTTTGGTAATTGGCATTGGTTAAAAGAGGATTGGTTTAATTTGCCGCTGATTATAATTGGGAAGTTTGTTATTAAGGGCGCAGACGCTATTAGGGCTGTTAGCAGCGGGGTGGCTAAAAAATTCATTAAAATGGGATTTAAGAAAAGTATGGTGTACAGGATTTCTACCCCGGTTAATTTAGAAAAGTTTTCTAGTTTTGATAATAAAAAAGTTGAAGCAATTAAGAAAAAATATCATCACAAAAAAATTGTCTTTTTTGTTGGTCGATTAGTTCAAGCCAAAAACATTCCTGTTTTAATCAATGCTTTCAAAGATGTTCTGGTTAAATATAATAAAGCAGTGCTTTTAATTGCTGGATCCGGCCCTCAAGAGAAAGAACTTAAAGAAAAGATTAGACAAGAAAAGTTAGAGGATAATGTTTTTTTGCTTGGAGCCGCAGAGCATAGTGACTTACCTAATTACTATAAGGCTTGTAGTTTGTTTGTTCTGCCATCTACTAATGAAAGTTTCGGTAAAGTTTTACTTGAAGCTGCTGCCGCCAAAAAAGTTTCAGTAGCCTCAAAAACTAATGGTGCCCAGGAGATAATAGAAGAGGGTAAAACTGGTTTTATTGTTCCGATTTCTGACAAGGATAAGTTATTAAGCAGAATGCTGAAACTTTTAGAAGATGGTCACTTAGCTCGCAGTATGGGAGAAAAGGCTTATGATCGTGCTTATTTAGAATATGGCTGGAAGAAAAACACAGAAAAGATAATTAATATGTGGAAGGAAACTATAAAAAAATAAATATATGGAAAATTACACAAAATTTGTTTGCATTCCTACTTACAATGAAAAAGATAATATAGAAAATTTAGTTAAAGCTATTTTTGGTTTAAATGTTGAAAGACTAAAAGTTGTTATTATTGATGATAATTCACCCGATGGAACAGGGGAAATCGCTGATAAATTAGCAGAAAATTATCCAGTAAAAGTTATTCACAGGGAAGGTAAGCTTGGCTTAGGAAGCGCTTATATTGCCGGGTTTAAATACGCTCTTCGCAATGGTGGTAAGTATATTTTTGAAATGGATGCTGATTTTTCCCATAATCCAAAAGATATACCACGCCTATTAAAAGAAGCCCAAAATGGTTACCAGGTAGTAATAGGATCGCGTAAAATTGATCAAGGAGAAATTGAAGATTGGAGTCTTTGGCGTCACTTTGCTTCCAATGGAGCAATGTTTTTTTCCAGAATTTTGCTTGGCCTTAGAACCAAGGATGTTACGGCTGGGTTTAGATGTTATAAAAAGGAAGTTTTAGATGATTTGGATTTAGATAGTATAAAAAGCAATGGCTATGCTTTTCAAGAAGAGATGATTTATCTGTGTGAGAAGAAGAGGTTCAAAATAAAAGAAATTCCAATTACTTTTGTTGATCGGAAGCTTGGAGAGTCAAAATTATCACACAATGAAATAATAGAATTTTTTATTAAAATGATTAAGCTTCGTCTTAAGTTAAAATAGATTTATCTTTATGTCATTCCGGAATTTTTATGGAATAAAAATATCCGGAATCTAGATTCCGTATCAAGTGCGGAATGACATTATTTCATTGGGGGCGGTAATTTCCCCTTTTTCATTTTTACTTTTTAATTTTAAACATGTCGTTAACTGCCAGAACCAAACAATTGCTTTTGAAACATAACTTAAAACCTGTCCATCATCGTGGGCAGAATTTTTTAATCCAGAAGAAAATTTTAGATAAAATTATTAATGCTGCTCAGCTTAAGCGAGGTGATACTGTTTTGGAGGTTGGTCCGGGGCTTGGTTTTTTAACTGAACGGTTAGCCAAAAAAGTCAAAAAGGTTATAGCAGTGGAGCTAGATAGGAATTTGTTTAAGATTTTAAGTGAGGAATTTAAAGACGTTAAGAACTTAGAGTTGGTTCAAGGAAACATATTAAAATTTAATCCTACAAGCTACAAGCTACAAGCTACAGGCTACAAGGTTGTTGCTAACTTGCCTTATAATATAACCTCAAGGTTTATTAGAAATTTTTTAGAGGAAGCCCAAAAACCAAGTGAGATGGTGTTGATGATTCAGCGTGAGGTAGCCCAAAGGATTATTGCGGGCCCTGGGCGCGGGAGCATGCTGAGTTTATCATGCCAATTTTATGCAGATTGTAATATTGAATTTTTTGTGGGTAAAGGTAATTTTTTACCTGCTCCAAAGGTAGATAGTGCAATAATTAGCCTTAAAGTCAAAAGTCAAAAGTTAAAAGTTAATGAAGAAAAACTTTTTGAAATAGCCAGAATAGGTTTTTCTAGTAAAAGGAAAAAGCTAATTGGCAACTTGTCTAAAGGGTTAAAAACAGACAAGGAAAAGCTAGAAAATATCTTTAAAGAAATTGGTCTGAGCGAAGGTGTGAGGGCTCAGGAGTTGAGCGTTTCTGATTGGGTGAAATTAACCCAAAAATGTGTATAAAAATGTTTTGCCATTTTTTTAATTTTTGTGTATAATGTAAATACTAGGTCTGTTGCGCAATAAGTTGCGTACGCGAATTTTTCAGGTTTTAGGAAGATTTTTAAAGAAAAATTTACCGTAAAAACGAAAATAAAAACAGTGAATTATTACATAATAGACCTATCTAAAAAAAGGTTAGACGATCTTGAACTTATGGTTTTATCGGGTAATTTTTATGTCAAAAAATAAATTAGCAAAAGACAAGTTGCTGGTTGTTTTTTTAGTTGTCATGGGTGTCGGGACTCTGTGGATGGGTTTTTCTAGTATTAATAGCAAAATTAAGGGAATTTCCGGCAGTAATAACTCCAAAGAAGATGCTCTTACTGATAAACAAAGGTCAGATTCTATAATTAAACTAAAAACTACAGACACAGATAAAGACGGGATTAGCGATTACGACGAGTTAAATGTTTACCATACTAGTATTTATTTAGCAGACAGTGATTCTGATGGTTTTTCTGATAAAGAAGAGATAGATTCGAAGCATGATCCTAATTGTCCAAAGGGAAAGGATTGTTCTGTTGTTAATAAAAAAAATAATTTAGATGCCAATAAAATAGAGGAAACTATTTTAAATGATTACTTGGGTTCTACTGAAAACTTGGATAGCCAGGTAGCGATTGATGCCGAGAGAATTTTTTCCGGTCAAGCAACAATTAATGAGGTAAAGGCTCTTTTGATGGCCCAAGGGATGACAAGAGTAGAACTGGATCAAATACCGGATCAGGAGATAATGGATATGTACAGTCAGATGTTGAAAGATGCTGGGTATGATAGTGGTTCTACTGGTAATCAGCCTTCTATTGATGCAGAAAGATTTCTTGCCGGAGAGGCTACAGCTTCTGAGGTAAAAGCAGTTTTAGCAACCCAGGGCATGTCAAGAACTGATTTAGATAAAATACCGGATGCAGAAATAATGAAAATGTACAGTGAAATGCTTGCAGAAATAAATAAATAAAAAATTTGCATAAATTATGCATAAACAAAAAAACAAAAAAAGATTTTTAAGCGGGATAATGTTATTTTTCCTTATTTTTAGTTTGTTTAATGCTACTTTTTTTTATCCAAAGAAGGCTGACGCTGCACTTGCTGATAAAGCGGGTCAAGCCGCTTCTTTAGCTCAGTCTGTGGTAAACGGGTTAAAGGATGCTTTTAATTGGGCTAAGGATAGAGCTGAAATAGCAATTAAATATGCTAGAGAGCATGCCGTAGCTGTAGCCGGCAAGGTCGCTTTGCATAATTTTTTAACTCAGTTGTCAGTGGATACGGCTACTTGGCTGGCAACAGGCGACGAGGGTAATAAGCCTATGTTTATTACCGAAGGTTGGGGGGCATATTTAGAAAATGCCGCTGATAGAGCTGCTGGTGATTTTATTATGACCATGGGGACAGAGTGGGATAAAGGTTTTGCTATTAGTGATGGCAAGAAAAATTACACAAAGTGTTATAAGGCGTGTATAGATGAGTGTGAACCTCAAGATTGGCAAGAACAATATACTGATTGTTGGGAAAACGCTAAGCCATGTATTGAGTCTTGTCAGACTGATTATGATGCAGCAATGAAAGAAGCCGCCGCAATGGTAGTTAAATTTGACAATAAAGAACTATTTTCCAGTAATAGCAATGGAGAGGGAACATCTATTGTTAATTTTTTATGTGAACCGGATCTAGATGTAAAACTGCGTATTATGGCTGGAATTACAGAGATAGATACTCCAAGAAGGCCAAAATGTATCATTAGTAAAGCTAAAGAAAATTGGGACGAATTTATTAACGATGATGATTTTTTATCGAATTTTCAAACTTATTGGGATCCAAGTGAGAATGATGTCGGCGTAGCTCTTTCTTTATATAGTAATTTTTTAAGCGAGAAAGAAAGTGCTAAGGCAGTAGCTGAGGCAGAAAGAATTGCAAACAAAGGTATAAAGTCAGTAAATAATCTTGTGGGCGGTATTTTAACGCCAGCTGTATTTGTCGAAAAAATGGGATTAAAACCCATTGAAGAGGGGGCAGATGTGGAAAAAGAGAATTGGAGGGATATAGCTGTTAACGCTATTGGTACTTTTGCTGAAACATTAATGGGCGAGCTTTTAAATAAATGGATAAAAGAAGGTTTAAGCGGCGGAAGTTCTAGTTCCAGTAGCTCAGGCAACAGTTTTAATTGGCTGACCGATAATATAATCACCGAAGAAAAAGAAAAACTCAATGACATAAAACTGGCTAAAGAAAAATTTACTGGAATATTCAAGCCGGAATTGGGCGGAGGAAAATCCTATTCTATTTTAAGAGATTTAATGATTTGTCCAGATCCTTTAAAGCCCGGACCGACCGATTGTGTGATTGATGAAGAATTTTCTCATGCTATTGAACAGCGATTAACCGTCCAGGAAGCTATTGATGAGGGTTATATAAAAATTGATGTGCCTTTTGGCTTTATCAATAAAGAATTGGAGCCGGAATATAATCAAGGTTATCCATACAGAAGTTTAATAATTTTGCGAAAATATCGCATTATTCCGGTGGGCTGGGAGCTGGCCGCTTTATTTGTCGGCAAATACGGGGGAAGAACCTATAATATCCAGGAAATTGTAGATGATTATGATAGTCCTAATTCTCCATTTTATAAATTAATTGATCCTAGCTGGGTGTTAAAGGCTCCGGAAATGTATTGCTCTATTGAGGGTTATGGGGAAAAAATAGTTAGTGAAGAAATTGCTGCAGGCATGGATACGAATGAAGATGGCGACTATAACGATGAAGGAGATTTGTTGCCTAAGATTCTTATTGATCGAGATACATATTGCGCTGATGAAAAATCTTGTATTAAAGAAGACGATAATGGCAATTGCCTTTTTTATGGATATTGCAGTGAGGAAAAGCGATTGTTTGACTTTCAGGGCGATAAATGCGAACCGCAGTTTAGTAATTGCCAGGGATTTAGAAGTTATAAAGGGGGGCAGGTCTATTATACAAAAACCTCATTAGATTTTACAAATTGTGATGAGAGTAGCGCTGGCTGTGATTGGTACTGTACTTCCAGGAATCCGTCCGATAATGCCTGGGCTTGTTACGAGCCGGGTAGGGATATAGTCCCTGTTGCTGTTGACACTGTTGTGCTTGATATTAATGATATTGATCAAGATGGCGATGATGGTAGCTGGATTCCGCCTGGGCCGGAAGAATATGATTATTGCACTATTCCAGCCGGCGGAGTTGAATGTTTCTTGGATGATTCTAATGCCCGGCTGACTACCGGGGACATGAATATAACTACCGCAACTGGTCCTTTGATAGCTCATAATTTAAATTCTGTTAATGATATTTATTTAGATAATGGTGCTAAGGAGTGCCAGGATGATGATGAAGGCTGTTATGAATATATTAGAACTAAGCCGAATTTAGGCACTAATTTGCTTTTGAATGGTAGTTTTGAAAAAGAATTTGATGAAAACGGTGATGGTACTATAGCAGGATCGGAGGCGTGGTATCCTTGGCAACACACTGGCACCATCGATACCGCAAATGCTTATTTTGGCAGTAAATCTTTTGTCGCTGATAGCCCTGATTTTGTAAGGCAGGTAGACGTTGATACGGGCTATAGTTTGGCCGGTAGAAAATTCATACTTTCATTTTACGCCAAAGGTACATGTGGTACAGCAAAAGCCTGGTTTAAAGGAGTCTTTCCGGATGACGGTAATGCATGCGTTATTGATGATAATTGTGGTTCTAAAAATTGTGCCGGTGCCGCTGGTTGTACTACTATATGGAGCGATGAAATTCAATTAGAAGATAGTAATGATTGGCAAAGGCATAGTGTTGCTTTTACCTTTCCTTATTTTGTACCTTCCTATGTAACAGATATAGATGTTGAAATAGGAATACCGTTTGCCTTTATGGATGTTGGCTGTTCTATCGATGGTGTCCAACTAGAAGAAGCTAGGGGCATTGATAATTCACCTAGCGGGTATAGCGAGTATCAGGAAAATAATTTATTATACATTAAAAAAGCTCCACATTATTATGATTGTGATAAATATACAAATATTATAGATTATGATAATGAAATTAGCTGTGAAGATACTGGCGCTGGTGGCGGTAATGGTCTTTGGAGGGAGAAGGCAGGTATTTGTGTTGAGGGCGGGAATGTTAAGTGTGAAGAATTTGCTTTTGAGTGTAATATAAATGACGTTGGTTGTGACTTGTATAAACCTAAAAACGGAGATCCTGGAATTCCGGCAGTGGTCTCTTCTGAGGATTTTTGTCCATCTAGTTGCGATGGTTATAGCACTTATAAGCAATCAAAAACTTTCTTTGATTTAGAGAAGTTTCCGGAATATTTTATTGCCGCCAATGAAAAGAAATGCCCGGCTAGCGATGAGGGGTGCAGTGAATTTACTAATTTAGATAAAATAGACGAATCCGGAGAAGCTTTGGAGTATTATGCTTATTTACGGCCCTGCAAAGCAATCGATGGCAGCTGTTCTAGTTTTTATAGCTGGGTTGGGTCAGAGACATCCGGATTTCAATTAAAAGCCCATTTACTAGAAGATGCTAATTTTGATGGAACGCCGGATATGCTGCTTAATGGTGTTGTTACTTATATAACTGACGCAGCTAACTGTGCTTTGGCTGGACATGTTTGGACTGGTCAATGTATGGGTGGGCCAATTAATATGCTTGGCGAGTGCGATGACCCTAATTGGGATATGCAGACTAATAATGAAAACGATGTTATCTCTAACCCGGAGTGTTACGAATTTTACAGTGAAAATGAGACGGTTAGCTATATTCATTATAGAAACACTAAAACTTGTTCTGATAACTGCAGTCCTTACCGTAAAACCAGGTCTACTCCGGCTGATTGCGGGGCAAGTAATAATTGGGGGGATTGGAAACAGATTGATCTTGATGAGTGTGGCGGAGGGGGTTCTTGTGAAGATCTTGATAGTGATGGCACTGTTGAAACATGTGTGGATGGACCTAATGATGGTAATTTTTGTAGTGCCGAAGTAGAGTATTGCCTGTATGATGGCTTAGCCGAAGAGAGTATTTCTTGTAGCTCTTCTAATGATGGCTGTTTTGAGTACAAGGGAAGTACTAGTAATAACGTACGTTATGTTGTTAACGATAATTTTGAAAGCGGAATAATTAATTGGGTTGCTGATGAAGGCTTGGGCGGGGGCGTTATGCCGGGGCTACAAGTTAGTTTATCTTCTAGCGCTGAATCTTTAGCCAGAGGCGGGCATAGCTTAAAAGTTACTTCTGGTGATACAGAAGACAGAGTAATGTATCCGCTTAAAATGGAATGTGATACCTATATTGACAATGCTCCTTCGGACCCAGATCCTTTTAAGTGTGATATGGAAGAAGGGTGTGAATGTCAAGTAAGCGGAGAAACTGTTTGTATGGTATTTGATGGAGATAGTGCTTGTTTGTATAAGTCATCGTTAATGGCCGGCAGATCTTATATTGTTTCTTTCTGGGGCAAAGGCTCAGGAGATTTAACTGTTAGATTTTCTAGTGCTGCAGCTGGCGATGAATTTGCCTCTGGTAATATTTCTTTTAGTCCGGCTTGGATGGAATATTCTCTTGGACCGGTATTTATTCATGATAATTGGGATATGACTGCTGATAGCCCTAGCCCGGTAGCAAGTTTTAACGATGATATTAAAGAAGTTATAGAAATTTTTGGATTTGACGCAGGAGATTCTTATATAGACAATTTTATCTTAAAAGAGATTAGGGATAATTTATTTTTAGTTAAGCCAACAGATAATATTTGGAATATTCCGGATATATGCGACCAAGATAATGATGGTAATTATGCGCCTCAATTTATGCTTGGCTGCAGCGCTTACAGGAGCGAGGTGGAAAGAACTGATGTTTATTTAAAATCTTTTCATCATTTGTGCAGCGAGGATGTTGTTGGTTGTGAGGCTTTAATTGATACTCAAAATTCATCCAGTCCGATTGAAGAGATATGGAATAGCGGTAGCCTTGGTGAAATTGTAGTTCCTGAAGATAAATTCATATCTTTAGTTAACGATCGAGATAAAAGCTGTAGAGAAAGAGATAAGGGCTGTACGGCCCTTGGTTTGCCAAGCTATAGCTATAATCAGCATATAACATATAACGACCCAACTGCCGGTAATCCGGACTTTGGCCGATTTGATGATAGCGATGATTTATATAAATATACGACAAAATATTTAATAAATGATCCGGATAGTTATGATGATTCTCTTTGTGATTATGATAATACCGGCTGTGATCAATTTACAACAGATACAGGGGGCGAATTTTACTTTAAAGATCCTTTATCGCAAAGAATTAATAATTCGCCTTTAATCTGTGAATATAAGTCCGCTGAATTTAGCGATAAGGGCGGCTGGTATATAAAAGGAACGCCCCAAAATGAACCGAATTGTCCAATCGATATAACCGGAACGGGCATTGAATATCCGGCTCAATCAACTTCTGTTAACAGCAGGCTTTTAAATTGGACTGGTCAGTGTTCAGCTAAGCTTGATAGTTGTACTGAATATATGGATCCAATTAGCTTAATTGATAAAAATATTGTTTTTAATAGCGATTTTGCCCAAGATGTCGATGGTGATGGCATACCAGATGGCTGGGCTGGCGGCAGTGGCAGTGATTATAGCTTAGAAGAAATTCTTTATCTTGATAGCGATACGGTTTATACAATCGTTGCTCAGAATTCTGATGTTGCAGTAGCGCCTCCCTATCAAATTATACTAGATGGTCCTGGTTGTAATTTAACCACTCCGGATAATTCAATAATAATAGATACTTTTGCTTCTCGTGCTACCCTATCTTTCGATGGCCCAGATCAATTTAGTGGCAGGGTTTATTCTGGCGGCTTGTCGGAATGCAATCTGTCTGTCAGTGAGGATTTTGTTTTGGGTGGAGGAAAAATTAAAATTTTAAAGACAGGCCTTTATTATTATTTAGATGATTCTATAAATAAAGCCGGGTGTAATGGTTATGTTGATTATAACGATGGCTGTGTTATCTTTAATAGCCGGGATATTGATGACGGGATTTTCGGTAATTTTGCTGATGTAGTGTATGACGCTGATTTATTAAGCCAGTCAATTCCAACACCCGAATTATTCTTAGGCCAGAATGATGCTAACTTGCTTATTAAAACAAGGCCGGATCGCGAGTGCGGAGAGTGGTTGTATTGCAAGAGTGTAGTTAAATCAGAAGATTCTGACGGCAATGAACGGCAAATGTGCTTGGAGGTCGGTCTTTGTGATTCTATAAATAGTGAAGGGCTTTGCAACGGATTTCCTGTAAGCACAAGAGAAAATCAAATGTTTAGTTCTGACAATTTTAGAGATAGCTCAGGCTATTCTAAGGTTGGTATTGATTTTGGCGATCTTAATTTTGATAGCGTTTTTAATGAGATAGTTGTTGGTAACTATCCGTTTGAAAAAATGGTTCAATCAGGCGGCAAGGTTTTGGTTCCAAATGGAGATTTTGAGGTTGTAGCTATGGATGGTTCCCCAGTAGGGTGGGGTTATGGAAATACCGGTTCTTATAATTCTAATTATTTTTCAACAGTTCAGGATCCTGTTACCAGCCAAAAAGAAGGACTTGACCTTAATGCTCCTAGCGGCAGGAGTTATTTAAAAATTGACGGCGATGAAAGCATAAAAACAGAAATGATAGATGTTAATTTTTTTACACAAACAGGAGAAATGACTAATTATTTTGTTGATGCTAGTATTAATACCAGGAATATTTATGGAGGTAATGCCTTGATTGAGATTTTAAGTTATAATTCAATGGGCGCTTTAATAGATACAACAACTGCTTTGACTTTAAGTTATGGCAATGATTGGAGGAGTCTAACCAACGTTGTTTCTTTATCGGGGGGGACATCTTGGGTAGAGGTAAGGATAACTGCTGATGATAGCGCTGAAGGATATTTTTATGTAGATAATATTAATATTAGGCCGGTTTTAACTGTAACAGACGGTCTTAATAATATTGTTGTTAGTTCGGCAAAAACTATTACTAGTTGGAACTTTGGAGAATCAATGGACTCTAATCTTGTTCCGCAAAATTGTGGTGTTGCCGGATTGCCAGAGGGAACACGGCATGACATAGTGTCTGCCACAGATCCATTTGTAACCGGTGGTAATGATTGGATGCAACTTCCCGGATCTGGAATTGCTTATGGCTTTGGTTCTAATAAGGCTACTTTAGACGGAACAGGCGGAGCTTATGACGGAATGCTTTATTCTGATGATATTGTTTTTGATCCCGGTGATGAAGCGTCTATTTTACACCTTTGGCGCAATGTTAGAATGAGGAGCTTTGATATTCATCAAGATTTGGGCGTTAATGGGGCTCCGGATGCTTATCGTTTGGAGATTAGAGACGGTGATCCTGCTAGTCCTACTTATTTTGATGTCCTGGATACTGTTGAATCTTGGGACGGCGGTAACCAGGGATATATCGGGGTTGATAGTTGGACATTTAGAGGTTCAATTGATTCGGTGTTGGGCCCTTGCGGTGAATCTACATTGCCAAATGATCCGGGTGGTGAATATTTTGAATTTAATGCAATACCAGTCGGTGATTTAGATGTTCCACTTAATCCTTTGTATGATCCTATAGCTTATAGTTTTGCTGAGGATGTGTATCCGACTTTTACAACCCTAGACGGGGCAAATACTGGTAACGGTTATGATGGTATGCTTTATTCTAATGTTATTAATCTGCCGTCAAGCGGTGTAAGTGATATTCATATTTGGCGCAATGTTCGTTTGAGGAGCTTTGATCTTAATGCAGGCACCCCGGATACCCCAGATGCTTATTATTTGGAGATTAGAGATGCAAACGATATCAATAATGTTTTGGAAGTTATTGAATTTTGGGAATCTCCTGCTAATGGTAGTGATGAAATAACTGCTTTTGCCAGCGGAGCTATTACTCATGACATTTCTCATTTAGCCGGACAAAGTATTGTTGTTACTATGCAGATCGTTGGCCATACCGGCAGTAGTTGTGATGATGGCGCCGGAGATGACCATGTGGCTCAAATTGGCGATGTTTATGTTTATGTTGATGAAATTGGTGATGGTAATGCTAATATTTTTGGGGATATAAACATCGATATAAGTTCTTATGCCCAGGCCGGCCAAGATATTATTTTATCTGCTCAGTTAATTGGCCACAGAACCCAAGATTGTACTGATGGTAACTCTGATGACGGATTATTGCAAATTGGCAACGTCTTTATTTTAGACGGGGAAGATATTGATGTTAGCAGGTACGTTAATCAAACTTGTAGAGCTTATCCTAAAGCCGATTCTTTAGCTTGTGATTATCATGATGAAGAAGGGATTAAAAATATCGGCTGGAAAGGCTATTGCTTGGAATATGATAGAACTCCTGGTAACCCCGATCAATGCTTGATGTGGTGGCCGGTAGATCTTCTTTTGGGTGAAGGTAGCAATGAAGAAGAAATCGGATATAGAGGAAAACATCCGGTTTATTATGGCGTGGGTTCTAAAAATATGAGCGTAACAACTGTTGATAGCGGACTTGCTTTACGTGAACACACTAGGGCTTGTGAAGGTATAAACGGGATAGCATATAAAAATGACCCTGATAATTTTAGTTTAGATAATAGTTATGGAATTGATTTAAAGCCATTTTTAAATATAAATTATATACAAAACATAAAAATGAGCGATGATGTTTTGTTTTGGAGCAGCAGCACATTAACTCCCAGTAATCAAATTATTTATAATGGTAATCCTGCTTGGTATAAGTATATTCCCGTTGGTGATAGTTGTATTGAATATGCGGTTATTTTTGATTCTAATGGTGATTTAGTATGGGTTGGCCTTGAGTCGGATGATACTAGTCGTCATGGAAAATTATTTGGCACTCATACGGCAACTTTTACGATAACATTTAGTATTCCTTATGTTTCTGAATTGATTCAAGTTGTTACGCCTTTTGGCAATAATAAGTATTGGTCAGACAGAGTTTATCAGGAAAGTGATTATATTGTTCCTTCTATAAGTCCTTTTGCTCAATATATTTATGACGACACTTCTCCTCCTTTTGGTTCTATTGCTAGCTTGATTCCTGATAATGATCCCGGTCAATGGACCTTTGGCATTAACAATTATCCTAATTTTTTTATTGATGGTAATAATAATATAATACAAAATAGCGGAAATATTTTGGGTAAAAATTGGACAGGAATGGCTAGTAATCTTGGTAATCTTGGTGATACTTATTTAGGGCGTCTTTTTGCCAAAAGTTATGGTCATTGGACATGGAATAATTCCAATTCAAGATTTGAAAAAATTTATGGATATGATTGGTTACCCCCAAACAATATATGCACCGGAGATCCTCCGGTTCGACCAAAATATGATTCAAGCACTTTAAGATGCAATAGCGGTAATTGTTTTAGCTGTCCTGGGAATACTTGTGATTGGTGCGGTGTTCCGCCAAGGATTGAGAATGTAAAATTAGATGGAAAGAAATCCGGTAATTATTATATTAATAATAGCGGGACTGTTAATTTTGCTTTTAATAGTATTGTAGATATTAACCAATCACCTCTTGTGATGTATGTTGTTGATTGGGGCGATGGAACCGATAGCGCTCCCAATTATGTTTTGGGTAGCGGTATTAGCATTAATCATAAGCCTAGTGAAGAAAATCCTCATTCATTTTTCCATCTTTACGGTTATTGGGATATACTAGGTAAAGATACGCAAAGCCAAACTATTGATTGCGCTGGTGCAGGGCAAGATTTATTTTTAGGAGCAGCTCAATGTTTAGCTGACTCACCATGTTGTGCTACCAGGGTTAGAACAAAAATTAAAGATAATTGGGGTTGGTGTAACGATGGAACTAATAGGGATGATTGTGATACTTCTGTGTATTATAATGGTTATGTTATTGTCAGCCAATTTCAAGATACTTGCGTTCCTAGCTGTGATACTAGTGTTGGTTGTCGTACCGCAGCTCCGCTTAATTCTGTTTTAGCGCCATTAATTGATCCGGCAGGAGCTTGTTGTAATCAGGGATCTTGTTATCAGTGTAACGCTGCTCTTGGTTATGAATGGGACGAAGGACTTGGTCAATGTGTTACGCCTTGTGTTGAAGCTTGCGCAGGTGATGTTGGTTGTTGGCCAGGCGCTAATACTCCTCAAAATTCTAGTAATATTGGCGGAATATGCTGTGATCCGCTTGATAATTGCTTTAATTGTGATCCCGGATATTCTTGGAATGGATCACAATGCGTAACTTGTAGCGATACCTGTAGTGGCATAATTGATATTGGTGGAATCCCGCATCAAGTTGCTGGTTGTAATGATCCGTTAAATTCTAGTCCTGTTGGGTCAGCGGGCTATATTCCTGGTGGAGATAATTGTTGTGGAACAGATGTTTGTTATTATTGTCCGGCAGGACAATATTGGAATGGTTCATCTTGCGAATTGATTGGGTCTGGTATGTGTGGTGATCAAAATGGAGCAATTTTTGGATCCTGCGATCCTCCTTGTTTTAGCTGTAATCTGGGCCCTGGATCTGTGTATTCTTGCGAGCCTCCAACTTCACCGCAAAGCTATTGGGATATTAATGATACAAATGCAGATACTTTCCTTACTACCGGCGAAGATGTAACTGGTTATGTTTGTGTCCCTGATAGCAGTTATGCAGGAACTGTCTGGTCTTTATACTATGATGGTATTTATCAAGACGCTAATGATTGTGATGATGTCGCGACTCCTGGTTTTCCATCGTCTAATTGTAAGGTATTGCCTGGTTGTGATGATAATTGGTATCAGGCTTATGATCCGCTTAGCAGTTGTGGAATTTCTAATGATCAAACTTGGAATAATATGGTTATTCCAAACGGGCAAAATTATATAGCCGAGACAGACACTTATACTGATTGCTGTAATACCTGTGATCAAAAAAGCATGAGTCTTAGATTTGAAGAAACCTCAGGCGCAGCCGTAGCTGATTCAACTACCGATTCAGATATAATTATTTATAATAATGATGATTGTAATTGTGTTACTTGGAAGGATGCAGGTCTTAGTTCAGATTTCGGTTGCAATGATCATGTTTGGATGTTTGGAAATGTTTGTGATGATTGGTGTTTAGGTAATTGGGTTAGTGATGGCACAACAAGTTGTTGTATAGACGATCAAACGTCTACTTGTACCCCCGGCGATGTTAATCAGGATTGGGGTTGGGGTTGTGATGGTTTAATTGGCTGTCGCGCAGCTGATCCTGGCGGAGGATCTATTGTAATAAGTGGTGTGTGTTGCCCTGGCTATACTTGCTATGATTGTCCAGGTACACAAACTTGGAATGGTTTAAACTGTATTTAGTAAAATATATATAAAAAATAAAAAAACAGCAGTTAATACTGCTGTTTTTTTATTTGGTCGGGGTGCCGGGATTTTTACCCCGATATACATCGGGGCGAACCCTTTAGTGTATAACCATTTCCCGCTTTTGAGTTTGTTTGTTTTTTGTGTGTCGGGGTGCCGGGATTCGAACCCGGGATCTCATGGTCCCAAACCATGCGCCTTAGCCAGCTAGGCCACACCCCGATATTGCTTTAACTTAAATATTCCGTACCAGCTGTAGGCACGGAACATCATGTTTACTATATATTATATTTAATTTTTTTTCAAGTCTTTAAGGTGATATATTTTAAATAACAGGATATATTTTTACAGTTTTATCGTTGTAATTTTCTTCTATTTCATCGCTTGATATCTTTGCTCTAAAACAATTTATATTATTATAACAAGGGATTATTATGCTGTTAGAAGAATAAAAGTTTTTTTCAAAAAATTCTTTATTTTTTTCAAAACCCCATTCTACAACAGGAACATTTATCGCATTCTTTATATGATTATTATTATATTCTTCCTGACTTCTAATATCTAGCACAACAGAACCTTCTTTAATTTTTTTATCTAGCCCCTTTTTTGTTATTAGCTTTTCTTTTATGTCATTATAGGTATAATAATCACCTATCCAAGGCAAGTTTTTTGTGTATAGTAGTCCTTTGTCTAGGTAATAAGCTTCAAATAGATTGTCTTTCAGTCCCTCAACTAATTGTTTGCTCCTACTTCCTCCAATACAATAAAAAATTATCTTTTTTCCTTTATTTTGTTCTATGAAAGATTTAAATTCATCTAAGCTTGTGTCATCTGTATCAAAAAATAAAGAATTCTTCAGATGACCGGTTTCATATTCTTTTTTAGATCTTATATCATAGATACTTATTAATTCTGGTTGTTGTTCTATTAGTTTTTTTAGTTCATTTTCAGAAATTGTAAGATTTCCGGGTATATTCTCATTACTTGCATTTAGCTCTATTACTATTTTTTTATTTCCTCCTTTTTTTCTAGAAAAAGGAAATTATATAATTCTCCTTTTTCTGGCACTTTTGTTAAAACTTTTTGAGCTAAAACTACTTCCTTTTTTATATTTTCAAAACTTAAAAATATATTAACTACAGATAATAGCAGTATTAAAGAGATAAAAATATTAAATTTCCATTCAAAAATTTTCTTAAATAATTTTTTTAATATAAACCATCCGGCTATAATAAAAGATAGAAAAAAGGCCATCCCTTGGGCTAAAATAGGGGCGAAGTTATTAATAATTTCAGGTGGAGGAATGGCTCCGGCTGAAATTGGAAACAGTAACACAAAAATAGCAAATTTTAATATTTTTTTGCTCATAGGTATATATTGTTAATAATATCATAGGTCCTTGTCCCTGACAATGACAAACAAGTTCTTTTGCTGCTTGACATTTTGCAAAAATCTGATATTATTAAAATATTGTTGACTTGAGAAAGTCAGCTTATTTTGTTATAAAATTTTTTGTGTCATTCCCGCCCCGTATCAAATACGGAATAAACTTCGGCGGGAATCTATTTCTTTGTCATCCCGGATCAAGTCCAGGATCTAAAGCTTTTTCGTTTTAAATTTTTAATTTGAAATACGCGCCCATAGCTCAGTTGGTAGAGCAGCTGCCTTTTAAGCAGAAGGTCATAGGTTCGAATCCTATTGGGCGCACAGAGATTTTAAAAAGTGTATGTTGGTGTGTGGGGTGAAAATCCTGCACGGCGCACACCTTATTATTGCGAGTAGTGTTAGCGACGAAGCAATCTTTCTATGTCATTCCCGCGAAAGCGGGAATCTAATCAACAAATTTATGCCGGGGTAGCTCAGTGGTAGAGCAAAAGACTGAAAATCTTTGTGTCGTGAGTTCAATTCTCACCCCCGGCACCATAAAAACTGTTAATTTAAAGATTGACAGTTTTTTATTTAATTAAACATTTAAAATCCATTAAATTAAAATTAAATTTAAATAGAGAGTATTCCCCGCATGCTTGCATCGGGGCCTCCTTGCAGGGAAGAGTTTGAGAAACCGCAGGTGTCTCAAAATAATTAATCTTCCTTACATACCCCGTAAGATTGCTGCGGGGTGATTGATTTTAAATTTTGCGAATTTGCGCGACCGCGCAAATTCACAAGATTTAAAAAGTACGCTATAATATTAAGTATATTACTTTTATTTTTACATTTATGAAGCAAGGTTTAGAAGATTTATTAGTTTCTCTCTCTGAGGTCGCGGAAGATCTATTAAAGGTTAATACTAATAGGAGGGGTATTTGGTTTTGGGATTACTATCAGAGGGAAAGTGGCGGTATAGAAGATAGAAAAAAGAGAGATAAAATATATAATCAAATTTATCATCTAGAAAGATTTGGGTATATAAGTAAAAAAGGTATAACTAACAAGGGTTTTTTAAAGATAATCACAGCCAAAGGAAAAAAACAGAAAGATAAAAAATGGGATAAAAAATGGAGAATTGTAATCTTTGATATTCCCGAAGAAATTAAATCATCCAGGGATTATCTAAGAAGATTTTTGTTGGATGTTGGCTTTGAAAAATTACAAAATAGCGTATGGATTAGCCCTTATGATAATTTTGAAGAAGTTCAAGATTTTGTTAAAAGGTATAAAATAGAGAAGTATGTAGTGTTAATGATGGTAGATAAATTAAGCAATGATTTATTGTTCAAGAAAAGATTTAATTTATAGTTTTAAAAGTATTTAGGGATAACGTGTTAATCTTGTGAATTTGCGCGGTCGCGCAAATTCACAAGATAGATTAATGTGATAAAAAATTAAAAAATCTACAAAAATGAATAATCCACCGACATCGTGCAAAGTTTGATTTTTAAAATCTACAAAAAAGCTTTACAGGAGCGGTAAATAACGCTATTATTAAGGTGTAAATAGGTATATTTTGGGTGATTTTTGCCTAGTTTTTTGTTACTTAGATTATTGCGGAGGGCAATTTTTTTATGAAAAAGTTTTTCTTAGTTTTTTTAATTTTATTTTTGATTGCTGTTGGGCCGATAAGTTCTCAATCAATGACGATAGCGTCAGGGGACGGTGATATAATTGTTGACTTTTCAGTTATTAATATTTCCGGAAACATTTTAGACAAAGCAACCGGCGAACCGATTGTCGGGGCGCAAGTTTCTTTTATTCCTTCCTGGGGGCCATTTGGTCCTCCGCCAATGTGGGATCCAAGTGCAGTAGCCATAAGTAATGAGGATGGTTTCTATTCTTTTGATTTTTTGCTTCCCCCGGACAGAACCGATATAGTAGTATCGGCTTCGGGCTATCAAGAAACAAAAATGCTTAATGTGGGATTGGCGCCTAATTCTAATATCACCATAAATTTTTTATTGGAGAAAAAAATAGATCCGCTTATTGTAATTCCCGGCGCTATGGGCAGCTGGAAAGTAGGGGACATATGGTACCTTGATCCGATTATGCATACTTATGATAATTTATGGGAGGCGCTTAAGAATGCAGATTATCAGGAAAACAAAAATTTATTTACTTTTTTGTATGATTGGCGAGATAGTAATATAACAAACGCCGATTTGTTAAGGCAAAAAATTCAAAAAGTTAAAAATATCTGTAATTGCGATAAGGTTGATATTGTGGCTCATAGTATGGGCGGGTTAGTGACCAGGGCTTATGCCCAGGGTGATAGCTATAATAATGATATTGATCAGTTGATCTTTTTAGCAACACCGCACAAAGGCGCGCCCAAAGCTTATTTGGTTTGGGAAAGTGGAGAGTTTGGTATTGATCATAGAGATAATTTAAAAGAAAAAATTTTTGAGCTAGAAGCAGAAGCCTATAATTATAAAGATATTTTCCATTATATAAGATGGCGTCCCGTAGAGTCAGCTAAAGAACTGTTGCCTGTTTATGACTATCTGCAATATGAAGAGTTAACACAGCCAAAGCCATATCCGGTTGATTATCCAAGAAATACTTTTTTGGAAAAACTAAATGAGCAAAATAGTTTGGATAAATTAAATAACATAGATATTACCAATATTGTAGCCAGCGCAGGTGAAAAGAGCACTATTAATAGCTTTAAGATTATGGAGGCAGACTTTCCGGACGGAAAATGGGAGCATGGCTATCCGAAATATTATGATCTCCCTTTAACCGATAGAGGATTAATATATGGCTCAGGAGATATTACAGTGCCTAAGGAGAGTAATGGAAATTTTTTAGGGTTAGAGGATGTTTTAATTATTAGTACGCACAATGATATAGTAACAGATGCCCAAAAACAAATAATAAAAGAATTAACCGGAACTTTGCCAACAGTAGAAGTAAAAAAACAATTATCAGAAAAATTTTTAATCTTTAGAATTTTTTCCCCGGCTGATTTTACAGTAATTGCTCCGGATGGCAAAAGATTAGGCAAGAATTTTGATAGTAATAAGGCGATCAATGAGATTCAAGGAGCGTTTTATTCCGGTTTTGATAGTGATATTGAGTTTGCTGTTGTTCCTGATCCAATGGATGGAGAATATAAAGTAGAGCTTCAAGGAACAGGGGAAGGAGAATTTAGGTTAAGCGTTAGTCATATTGATGAGCTTAAAGATATTGATAAAGATTTTATCGGCCTAATTAAGCCGGATCAAAAACAGGAATTTGATTTTGTGTATAGCAATAGTGGGGATGAAATAGTTGCTAGTTTAGCTAAAAAAGTTATTATCAAAGATGTAATTGAAGATATAGAAACAATCTATAATAAAAGGTGGCTTAAGGAAAAAAGAGATAAAAAAACACTAACTATAAAATTAAATATTTTAGCTAAAAAATTAAAACGTATTGAAAAACAAATAGAATTGGCAGAGCGATTAATTCAAAAAATCGAAAATAACAATAAAATAAAAGATCGCCTTAAGAAGAGAATTGTAAATAAGTTTAATAAAAGAATAGATAAGCTTTTTATTAGAAAGCAAAAGATAATTAATAAGGACTTGAATTCTTTAAAAAAGAAGTTAGATAAAATTAAAAATAAAGAAAGAATAAATAAGAAAGGCTATGATTTATTAATAAGTGACATAAATTATTTAAAAATTAATTTGTAAAATTATGCAAAAAAAGAATGTTTTTTTATTATCTGTTTTAGCTATTTTTTTAATTATTATTTTCATGCCTTTATTTGATGGTTTATACGAATTTTTTTATGGACCTAGTTCTGGAGATATGTGGGCATCGATGATTCCAAAATATACTATGGGATTTTTTATGAGTTATGCTTTTTTTGTTTCTTTTTTTGTTTTTTTATTTAGTGATAAAAATAAGTATACTATAGCGATTATTTTATTAGGAATTTTAGGAATATTTGATATGTGGATAGAATCTTTTGGGCTTTTAATAGACCATATTATAATAATCTTTATCGGTTGGCTGTTAGCTCAAGGAGTTTTATTGATTAAAAAACAAGTTAAAAAATAAATGTATATTTAAATATACATTAAAATGTACATTTATTTATTTTTTAAATATTATAGTTTATGGCAAGAAGAAAATTAGAGGACAAAAATACGAGAAAAATTTTAAAAAGAGGGGATAGCTACACTATTACTCTTCCAATTGATATGGTTCGCGAATTAAAGTGGCGAGAAAAACAAAAAGTTAAAGTAAAAAAATCTGGCAGTAAAATTATTATTGAAGATTGGAAAAAATAAACTATGTGCGGGATTAATGGTTTTAATTTTAAAAACGAAGAACTGATTGAAAAGATGAATAGAGGGATAAAATATCGTGGCCCTGATGACGACGGTGTTTTTGTTAATGACAATTTTTCCTTAGGGCATGTTCGGCTTTCTATTTTGGACTTGTCTTCTGCCGGTCATCAGCCAATGTTTAGTCCAGATGGAGGGTTTGCAATAGTTTATAATGGAGAGATATATAATTTTTTAGAACTCAAAAAAGAACTTGAAGAGAAGGGTTATAAATTTAAATCAAAAAGCGATACAGAAGTTATTTTAAATTTGTACAAAGAATATGGAGTTGAATGCTTGCAAAAATTAAATGGGATTTTTGCTTTTGCAATTTTAGATAAAAAAAATAATAAATTATTTATTGCTCGCGATAGAATTGGGGTTAAGCCTTTATATTATTTTGGTAATGGAAATAAGTTTATTTTTTCATCCGATATGAAATCTATTTTAAAAGATAAGGAGGTTAGTCGAGACTTAGATTTTACTTCATTAAATTATTATTTAAGGTTTTTATATGTCCCAGAAGAGAAAACTTTCATAAAAAGTATTAAAAAATTAAGAGCAGGGCATTATTTGATTTTAGAGAACAACAACATTGAGATTAAGCAGTATTGGAAGATAGAAAACTTTGAGGATAAATATAATAATTTTAATAAAACAAAGAGTTTGATTAAAGATAAGATTCAAAAAGTCGTAAAGAATCAATTAATTTCCGATAGGCCGGTCGGAATTTTTTTAAGCGGAGGGATTGATTCTAATATTGTTTTATCTCAAGTAGTTAAAAATAATACGCTAACTGGCGGAAACAAAACAAAAACATATTCGGTTGGTTTTGAAGTTGATGTTGAAAAAGAAAAATTTAATACCGATTTAAATTTAGCTAGACAAAGTGCTAAATTTTTTAATACCGATCATCACGAACTTTTAATATCTGATAAGATGGTTCGAGACAATTTTGAGAAAGTAGTAGATAAAATGGGGGAGCCGTTTTCTAACTTTACAAATTTTTCAATGTATTTTTTAAGTGAATTTGCTAAGCAGGATGTAGCGGTAGTTTTAGGGGGAGATGGGGGCGATGAACTTTTTGGCGGTTACCCAAGATATCATTACAGTAAATTAATTTCCCAGTACCAGTTATTGCCGGAATTTTCTCGGAAATTAGTTTTTGATAAAGTGGGAGTAAAATTATTTGGCGATAAATTTAAAAAATTTGGAATCAAGGGCATAGATAAATTTTTAGCAATTAGGATGCAAAACGATCAAGACATTAAAAGAGTTTTAAAAAATAGTTTATACGAAAAAGATGCGGTAAAGAATTATTTTTCCAAATTTTTTAATCCAATGGTTACCAAAGACTATGAAAAGAATTTTATGCATACAGATTTAACTACTTGGTTAATTGATGAGTCGCTGCTTAGATCTGATAAAATGACTATGGCCTATGGACTAGAGCAAAGGGTGCCGCTTCTTGACCACGAGCTTGCTGAGCTTGCTTTTAAAATTCCTACGAAATTTAAAATTAAAGGTAAAAATACTAAATACATTTTAAAGGAAGCCTTTAAAGATGATTTGCCGGATTTTATTTATGGTGCTGAAAAAAGAGGATTTTTTGCGCCAGGAGCTAAATGGCTTCGAACGGAATTAAAACCACTGGCTTATGAAATTTTATCGGAAAATTACTGTAGAGAGAGTAATGACATATTTAACTTTGACGAAATAAAAAATATATTAGACAATCATATTAATGGGTCTAAATATAATTTAAACTTGATTCTGTCTTTGATGACGTTTCAGGTTTGGTACAAAAATTTAACAAAATAGTTATGCTGTTAAAATTAGCTAGAGAAATTATAAAAGGGAAAGATTTAGTTAGATCGTTAATGAATTTTGAGCTTTGTAAATATACTTTGTCTGGAAAAGTTTTAGATATTGGGGGCGGAGAAAAGCCAAGTTATTTTAGATTTTTTAAAAAAGGAGATTATCAACTAGTTAATATTGATATTAGAAAAGGTGAGGATAGGGTACCAATTAATTTAGAGAAAGATAAGCTTCCTTACGATGACAATACAATAGACCAAGTTTTAATGTTAAATGTGTTAGAATATATTTATAATCATAAATTCACTGTAGGTGAAGCCAAAAGAGTTTTAAAAGAAGACGGTGAGCTTATTGGTTTTGTTCCTTTTTTAGTCGGCTATCATCCAGATCCACATGATTATTTTAGATATACAGGCGAAGCGCTTCAAAAGATATTTAAAGAAGTTGGATTTAGTGAGATTAAAATTAAAGAAGTGGGTCGGGGGCCATTTGCGGTTAGTTTTGATAATATTGGTTTTATATTTCCTAAATTTTTAAGGTTGCTTGCTTTGCCGTTTTATTATTTTTTAGATTCTATTGTAGTTAATCTTAGGCCAGGGTTTAAGAAAAAGTTTCCTTTAGGATATTTATTTGTTTTAAAAAAATAAAATGAAATTAGTTTATATAACAAACAATAGACTGCCAACCGAAAAAGCCCATGGAATTCAGATTGCTAAGATGTGTGAGGCTTTTGTTAATTCGGGCGCTAAACTAGAACTAATTTACCCCAAAAGAAGAAATCCTTTTGAGGGAGATTTTTTTGATTATTATAAATTAGATAAAACTTTTAAATTAACGCGCGCTTGGTCTTTTGATTTGGTCGGCATTATCCCAAAGCTTGGCTTTAGAATTCAAAGTTTAACTTTTGCTATTAGCTCTTATTTATATTTATTTTTAAATAAATATAAAGGAGTGGTTTATTCTCGTGACCCTTTTTCGTCACTACTACTATTTTTTAATAAAAAAATAAAAGTAGTTTTTGAAATTCATTCATTGCCCAAGGAGATAAAATTCTATCATAGATTTTTATTCTTAAGAGTTTATAAGTTTGTATCTATTAGTAATGGCTTAAAAAAAGATTTAATTAAATTAGGTGTGCCAGATTATAAAATTTTTGTAGCCCCGGATGGAGTTGATTTAAAAGCGTTTCAGGATATTCATAAGTCAAAGAAGGAATTGAGGGATGATTTAGATTTATCACAAGATAAAAAGATTATTTTATATACAGGTCATCTGTATGATTGGAAGGGGGCTCATACCCTAGCCCGGGCCTCAAAGCATTTATCAGATAAATTTGCTATAGTTTTTGTTGGAGGAACGGATAGCGATTTAAGAAAATTTACCCGGTTTATTGGCGAGAATAAATTTAAGAGAGTTATTTTAGTTGGCTACCAAAAACCAGAAAAAATTCCTTATTATTTAAAAGCTGCTGATGTTTTAGTTTTGCCCAATAGTGGAAAAGAAAGAATTTCATCTGATTATACTTCACCAATGAAGCTATTTGAATATATGGCCTCAGGAGTTCCAATTATTGCTTCTAATTTGCCGTCTATTAGAGAAATTTTAAATAAAAATAATGCCATATTTTTTGATGCCGATAATAGTAGGGATTTAGCAGAAAAAATACAAAGAAATTTAAAGGATAAAGATTTTTTAAATAAAATAAGCAGAAAAGCCATTCAAGATGTTGAAAATTATTCTTGGTCAACTAGAGGTAAAAAAATTATTGATTTTATTCGGAATAAGTAAGTTGTAGGTATGTTTATCCGTAGGCTTAAGAAAATTAAAAAATGGAAATTAATAATCACTGCTTTCTTAGTGGTATTTTGTTTTTTGTTTCTTTTTTATTATCTTCTTAATTTGAATATGACCACTCGAGCAAAAATACTGCGACAGTTTCCGATTTTGTATCACGCTTCAAAGGTAACTAAGGTCTTGGATATATTTTATATCCCACTGATGCACAAAAGTTCAGAATTAGAAAGTTGGAATTTAATACTTAATGAAGCTGACTTACAAAAACTTCAAAAAGGGATCCCAGAAAATTTCCTTGATCATGAAGGCAAAATAGATTTTAAGGAGGTTAAAGCAAAATTAGTTATCGATGGAGTTGAATATAAGGTTAAAATTAGACACAGAGGAACCACGCCTAACCATTGGGCTTGGGATAAAAAATCTTGGCGAATAAACTTTAATAGCGAAACTCCTTATAAAGGAATGGATAAAATAAATTTAGTTATTCCAAAAGACGTTGGTTATGTTGTTGAGGCTTTTAATAATTATAGGGCAAAGAATCTTGGTTTAATTGTTCCACATAGCGATTTTATAAATTTGAAAATTAATGGTAAGAATAAGGCACTGTATTATTTATCTGAAAAGTGGAGCGGAGATGTATTGGCTAAAAATGAAAAGCCGGATGAGGTTAATATTTATGCAGATGAAATAGGAACTTATCTTTACGATGATTTAGGAGCTTGGATTAAGCAAGGATATTTAAATTCAGATCAACCAAACGATTATTCTGATTTAAAAATGTTGATTAAGTCTTTTAGCGAAAAAGATATTGATTCATTTAAAAATATAGTTGATATTAATAATTTTTTATCTTGGACAGCTCATTCTATTTTAGCTGGTTCACAGCATCAAGATAATGCCAATAATAATACCATATTTTTTAATTCAGCTTTAGGGAAGTTTGAATTTATTCCTGACGATGTGTTTTTATATGAACTTAATTGGGACATTAACGAGACAGAGAATGATTTAGTTAGTTTTGTTTTTTCTGAAGAGGAATTAAAAATAAAAAGAGATGAAATACTTAAAGGTTACTTAAAAGAAAATAGTATTGAGGAAGAATTAAAATATTTTGAAGAATTATACTATAAAATAAAGTATGATTTATATTCCGATAGGCTAAAAAAATACGGAAACATAATTTCTGATCTAGAATACAAAAAATATAAAAGGATAATTAAGGAAAACATGGAAAAAATTAAAAATATAGTAAATCAATAAAGTTTAAAAACCCCCTTACATTCTAACCCAAACCTTAATTTCTACAAAAAAGACATCTCTTAAGG
>CAYNJS010000003.1:0-30182 GCA_964397635.1 uncultured Gammaproteobacteria bacterium | reverse complement strand
CTTTTTATATTTTAATTTTACCACAAAATAAAAATAGAGCCTACATATAGGCTCTATTTTTTATTTCTTTTTGATATCTCGAAATTGTTTAATTTTTTCCAGATAATCTTTATTTTTCTGTCTGTTATATTTTTTAACCATTTCATTTTTAAATTCCTCGACTATATCTAAGTTGGCAAATTTAAATCCTTCTAAAATAATTGGCTGGGTAAATATTTTTTCAAAAAACTCCTCATACCCCGGCCAAGAAGATGCTATATCAATATTCATTCCATCTATTTTAATCTTATAAAATTTTTGAGCGGGGTTATTGTGAAAAGCAACTACTTGGGCAGAACTTGGAATATTTGCAATATCCCTTATGCTAATATCTAAATCATTAAAACCTTTTTTAAAATCAACAACGCCAAGGAGATACAACGGCGCTGAGCCAAAAACCACAAAATCATCTCTAATTTCTTCTTTAAGCTTAACTAAAAAAGGTTTTATATAATTAAAAAAATTTGTGATTTTTGTTAAGTAAATTTTTTATATTTAAGCCGATGCCAAAAAAATTAGGCGATATTAAAAAAATTTCTCTGCTTTCTTTTTCTTTCCAACAACCAAACTTTAATTCGGTCCTATTTAACGGCTCCATTCTTAAATTAAACTTATTACAAGTAAAATATCTATTAGATACTTTTCTAAAAAACTTACAATCTTTACAAAAAGGATTATTACATTTCTCTGACATAAGTATTTAATTACTAATTTATTTATAATCAATCAAATTTACTCTAATAAATTTTTCTATAGATATTATAGCCTCATTTTTTAGCTTCGGTGGGCTTTGCGCTATCCAAACAGCGAAATTATATAATTCTTTACTATCAACTTTCAGCCATTTATTATTTATATATAAAAAAATTAATAACGTAGTTACGGCAATTCTCTTATTGCCATTTTGGAAAGGATGATTTTTAATAAGCAAATAAAATAATATTGAGGCTTTTCCTGTTAATCCTTTATATAAAGATTTTTTATCGTATTTTTGGAAAGGAATAGTAATGCAGCTTTCCAAGACATTTGGATAACGAGTATCAAAATCTGGAATAGGCTCATCCCAGCCCATGGTCTTTTTAGCTAGTTTATGGGCTATATATTTAATTGTTTTTACGTTTATAGGCTTTACCATAAAATTATTCTTTGCCTAGCATTTTTAAGGTGTCGCCATATTCCCTAACGACTTTATCTACTCCTTTTTCAATTTCTTTTTTTATCTTTTCTGTTAATTCATCGGTTATAACCCCCCTTAAATCCTCTTTGTATATAACATAATTCCTGCCGACTTTTTCGGCTTTAATTTGTCCATTTTTAATTTTATTAAACACAGCAATTCTACTGATCTTTAAAACGTCAGCTAATTCTTGAACCGTATAGTATTTTTTTTCTTTATTATTCATCTTTATATTTTTGTTAACTTATATATTATATATTAACATATGTTAATTAATTTGTCAATAGTTAACAAAAATATTTTATTGCTCACTTGTTTCCTCCGCATTTGGAGGGATTGGGTAGAAAAACGAGGCGAGGTTGAGTGGTCACGCTCTTCGCGAAGGGCGGGAAAGCTTGATCTGTTTGACCCCGCCTTTCGCGAAAGGCGGGGGAGTTACAAGCTTAATGAAAGGTAGGCCAGGTTTTCTCCAAGACCGGAAACCGGCGGTCAGTTTTGCGCCTCTTTTGCTGACCAAAAAAGGCAAAAATAATTTTTAAGAAACCCTAGATTCCCGCCTTCCTGCCCGCAGTTATTATCCGCCCGCATGACTCGCGTCAGCGTGTCGAACGGGCAGCGTTGCAGGCGGGCGCGGGAATGACATAAGGAAGGTGGGAATGACCGTGCACCACGTAGGATGCACGGCAGGCACAAAGATTCTTCTCCCGCTTAGAGAGATCGCAATGACACAAAAAATTAATTACGTATTAAATTACATAATTCTTTAGATTAGATCATACGCCTCGGTTAAAGACCTAGGGGGTGATTTTATTTAGCCCTTTTTTATGATATAATATAGGTAATAAATAGATTCTGGCTCGTTGGCCGGAATGACATTAATTTTAAATAGATGGGGGGTGAAAAATAAATGACAAACACACAAAGCTGGGAAGTAGCCGTAACAGGCTCAATGCAAAATCTATGGATTGATGCAGTTAATTTTATTCCAAATGTATTTGGCGCTATTATCATTTTCATTATTGGTTTAATGATTGCGGTTTCTCTTGGCGTACTAATCACCAGATTAATGGAGAAACTAAAAATCGATAAAGCCGCTGATGAAATTGGACTTACTCACTTATTAGAACAAGGTGAAATTAAGGCTAGCATTCCAACTATAATTGGAGAGATTGTTAAATGGTTTTTGATTATAGTTTCTCTGATGGCAGCAACTGACATTTTAGGCTTGCCACAGATAACCGCCTTCTTAAACAGTATTTTGCTATACGTTCCAAATGTTATTGTTGCAGCTATAATCTTAGCCTTAACTATAATAATTGCTAACTTTGTAGAGCATATTGTTGTTAAAGGAGGAAAAGCCACTAAAATTGCTCACGACAAAATTATTGGCAAGATCAGTAGATGGTCAATTTTAGTTTTTGGTATTATGGCAGCATTGGTTCAATTAGGAGTAGCAACATCTCTAATTACCATACTGTTTACCGGTATTATAAGTATGCTGTCTATTGCCGGAGGCTTAGCCTTTGGTTTAGGTGGCAGAGATAAAGCGGCTCAAATTCTAAACAAATTTGTAAAATAAGCTTATTTTAAAACACGACTCCTTTTGGAGTCGTGTTTTTTATTTATGGAAAAACAAATAGATTCCGGATACCCAGCACCTCTTTTTAATATAAAAATATTTGAAAGACATATAAAACATAAACCGCATTTTTAAAGCCGCTCGCTCCTCAAGGTTCGGCTTTTTCCCGTCTCCCGCTAAAGCGGGATCCTCCCCAAAGCCAAACATTTCCCGCTCGCCGGGAATGACATGGGGGATTGAAAATATCAACTAATATGATATGATTGATATGCATTAAAGAATAGTAAAACAGAATAGATTCCCGCTTTCCTGCCCGCAGTGCTACAGCGTTGCAGGCGGGCACGGGAATGACATAAGGAATAGATCCCGGATCAAGTCTGGGATGACATAATATATGCCGAATTTAGCAAAAAATAAAAAAGGGCTGTTTAATTACGAGATTTTAGAGAAAAAAGAAGCTGGACTTGTTTTAACCGGTGCTGAGGTAAAATCCGTGAAAAACGGCCAAATTAACCTAAAAGGTAGCTATATAACCATAAAAAATGGTGAAGTTTTTTTAATTGGGGCCCACATTAGCCCTTATAAACCGGCTTATGGCAAGCAAAAGGACTATTCTCCGACCCAAGACAGGAAATTACTGCTACATAAGAAAGAAATCGATAGATTACAGGGTAAAATGACCTCCGAGGGCTTGACAATCATACCTATTTCGGTATATACTAAGAATAATTTGATAAAGGTAGAAATCGGACTAGCCAGAGGAAAAAAGAAGTACGAAAAGCGAGAGACGATAAAAAATAGAGATATAGACAGAAGAATTAGAGAGAAATTGAAAAACTAAAAAGATAAAACTATTATATATATCTCCCCCTAATTAAGCTGATATTAGGCTTATAGGGTGAGTTTTTAGTTTTACCTTTCATCGGGGATGCATAGCTTTCGATGAAAAAATGCTCTTTCAAGAAAAAAGCAAACCGAGCCTGTCGACTAACTCGTTAAACTTGTTGGCAAAATATAAGTGCAAAATCAATCGCACAAAAAGTTAAGAACGCTTTTGCTGTTCCTAGCTTTGCTCCAGTAGCTGTTTAACAGATTATTGGCCATCAGATCGATTGACTCCTGCGCAATCGAATCCTGGTGTAATATTTGCAGGATCAGTAATTTATTTCTCCTTGGATAAATTACCTAAACTTACAAGGATAGGATTACATTATAGTTTGTTTATTTATAAGGTGTAATTTGAACTTTAAGCCTCGGCTTAAGCAAATAAACTAAGTTTGTAGAATTTTTCTGAAAGATTTTTCAGACAGGGGTGCGAAACCCCTCATCTCCACAAAACTAATTATTTACATTAAACAATGCGCTATTCAAGAAGAAGAACAACTAAACATCAAAAAATAGAAATAACCTATAAAACAAACGAGCAAATAAAAGCTCCTGAGGTTAGGGTTATTGATGAGCAAGGTGAAATGCTCGGAGTAATGGAAACACGTAAAGCAATAGCTCTAGCTACTGAAAAAGACTTGATGCTAGTTGAGGTCTCCCCTAAAGCAGACCCGCCTGTTACAAAAATAATGGATTATGGTAAGCTACAATACCAAAAACACAAACAAGCAGCTAAACAAAAAGCTCAACAAAAAAAAGCTGAGACCAAAGGAATTAAATTATCATTTAAAATAGGTAAAAACGATATTAATATTAGAAAAAAACAAGCAGAGAAATTTCTTAAAGAAGGCAATAAGGTAAAAATTGAATTAAACCTAAGAGGAAGAGAAAAGCAACATAAAAACTTTGCTTTTGGCATAATGACAAATTTCCTTGAGGAATTAAAAGAAGAAGTTCCAGGCTTAATAATTGAAGAATCTGTAAAATATAAAGGTCATGGATATTCAACAATAATAAGTAAAAAATAATATATATGAAATTAAAAACACACAAAGCAACATCAAAGAGATTTAAGGTAACAAAGAGCGGTAAAATAGTTAAAAGAACTGCCGGACAAGGTCACTTTAACTCTAGAGAATCAGGAAATACCACCCGGAACAAAAGAAGGGATAAAACCGTTGTTAATAAGACAGATGGTAAAACAATTAAAAAATTAATGAATTAAGTTTTTAAATAATTTAGATTCCCGCCTCCGCGGGGATGACATAGTAAAATTATTTATAAAAAATTGAAATTAAAAATATATGCCGAGAGTAAAAAGAGGAACAACTCATGTTAAAAAAAGAAGGAAACTTTTAAGCAAAGTTAAAGGTTACAAATGGGGCAGAAAAAAACTGATCCGACTAGCTAAAACCGCTGTTAATAAAGCCGGCCAACATGCATATGCTGACAGAAAAAAGAAAAAAGGTGACTTTAGAGGACTATGGAACATCAAGATAAATGCCGGCGTGAGAGAAGAAGGCCTAAACTATTCTACTTTTATTAAAAAGCTAAAGGATAACAAGGTTGAACTAGACCGAAAAGTTTTAGCAGATCTTGCTGAAAACAACCCAAAAGTTTTTAAAGAAGTTGTTAAAAAAGTTAAATAAATCCAGCACCATCTAATAACATTATCTGCATTTAAACTGTATAGATAGTTTTATACAACAAATTTTTTTGAAAAAATTATATCTTTTTTATGAAGGTGCTGGATAAACTTTTATACTAAAAACCTCCGTCATTATGACGGAGGTTTTTTTGTTTGTGATTTTTTATTCTTATTTTAGTTTTCTACCGATCATCTCTTTATCTGTAATGTGAAGTTTAATATCTTCCTGGCTAATATGACCTGCTTTGTAAAGCTCTAATAAATTTTGATCCATGCTAAACATTCCCTGATCGGCGTTAGTTTGAACAACTGTTTTAATTTGAGCAATTTTATTCTCTCTAACTAAGTTAGCTACAGCCGGAATATTGATTAATACTTCACGGGCTGCAACCCTGCCCCCTTGGGTACTAGGGATTAACTTTTGAGATAAAATACCGGCTAAACTAGTAGACAATTGCATTCTAACCTGCTCTTGTTGATGAGATGGGAAAATATCGATAATTCTGTCTATGGTTTGACTAGTGTTATGAGTGTGAAGAGTAGCTAGAACTAAGTGGCCTGTTTCAGCAAGAGTAATAGCGGCTGCAATTGTCTCAAGGTTCCTCATCTCACCTACAACAATAATATTAGGATCTTGCCTTAAAACATGAGACAAAGCCTCTTCAAAGGTTAACATATCTGTGTGAAGCTGACGCTGGATAATTAAACTTTTATCTGAAACAAAAACGAACTCGATCGGATCCTCTAGGGTTACAACATGTTTAGCCCTTTCTTTATTAATAAAGTTTATCATAGCAGCCAAAGTTGTAGATTTACCTGAACCAGTTGGACCGGTAACCAATACAAGACCGCTATCTCTTTTAATTAAGTCGTGGGCAATATTAGGAAGCATCAACTCTTGCATAGTTGGGATTTTATTTGGAATAACTCTGGCAACTAATCCAACATTTCCTCTTTCAAAATGCATATTAACCCTGAAACGAGATAATTTACTTATTTCATAAGAAACATCTAGCTCCTTATCTTTTAAAAACTTATCTTTTTGACTTTGAGTAATAATATCAAAAGCTAAATCCTGAATATTAGCAGGGGTCATAACTTTAGAATCTAAAATAGGTTTTAGCTCCCCGTTAACTCTCAAGATAGGTTTTTGACCTGCAACTAAGTGCAGATCAGACGCTTTCTTTTTAACGGCTGCTCTGAATAAATCATCTATGTGCATAAGCTTATAAAATTAAAAATTAAAAATGACTAGATTCCGGCTCGGGGGCCGGAATGACATGGGAATAGATTCCTCGATTCGCTTCACTCACTCGGAATGACATGGGAATAGATTCCTCGACTTTCTCCGTTCGCTCCTCAAGGTTCGGCTTTTTCCCGTCGCTCCGCTCCTCCTCAAAGCCAAACCTTTCCCGCTCACTCGGAATGACATGAGGTCAGGAATAACGACGCAGATCCTTCGCTTCGCTCAGGATGACATGAGAGAGATTGCTTCGCTTCGCTCGCAATAACGAAAGAAAGGAATGATATAGTAATATTTTTATTGCCAATTTTTTTTCTTTAATCCTTTTTTAGCAGCCTCAACTTGAGCTATTTGCTTACTGCTACCCTTACCTTTTGCAATGAGCTCTTTATCGATATAAATTCCCACTGTAAATGTTTTATCATGATCAGGACCCTCTTCATCTAGAACCTGATAATGCGGGGTCACTGAGTGCTTCTCCTGAGATAATTCCTGAAATCTGCTCTTTGGATCTACGTACAATTGCTTTTCATAGATATGCGGAATTTTTTCATCAAATATTTTTTCTAAAAACTTTTTAACAGCCTTAATTCCCCTGTCTAAATAAATTACCCCAACCAAAGATTCAAAGGTATTAGCTAAAATTGACTCTCGAGCTTTTTTATTTTTGTCTTTTTCCTCGCCTTTGCTTAAAAATAAGAAGCTTTGCAAGCCTAAATCTTCTGATAGTTGAGCCAACATCTGCGTATTAACCATACTGGCCCTTAGATTGGTTAATTTACCCTCTTGATCGTCCGGAAACTTCTTAAATAAATATTCCGTAATAATTAATTCTAAAACAGCATCACCTAGAAACTCTAACCGTTCATTATGCCACAGTTTAAAATCCGGGTGCTCGTTTAAATAAGACCTATGAACAAAAGCTTGCTGCAATAAGTCTTTATTTTTAAATTTAATTTTTAATTCTTTTTCTAATTTTGTAATATCTTTCTTCATAAAAATATAATAAGGATAATATATAAAATTAAATAAGTTATAGATTCCCGCCTTCCTGACCGAAATGCTACGTTACCCGCCTGCAACGTTGCCCGTCCGACACGCTGACGCGAGTCATGCGGGCGGATAGCAACTGCGGGCAGGTGCTCCCCCTTTACCAAAGGGGGAAACTGGTTTTTTACTTTATTGATTAATTGGTCAGTTGATTTATTGATCTAGCGTATTCCTCTACTTTTTTATTGTCTGGGTTAACTTCTTTTAATTTTTTTAAAGAATTTTCGGCTAAGCTTTTATCTTTTAAAACCAAGCTAACCTCAATTAAATAGTCTAAATATTTTGGGCTATTTGGCTCTATATTAACTGCCTCTTTTATATAGGATAAAGCTTCTTCGTTGTATCCAAGCTCTCGACAGGATTCATAAAGCCCTATTAATGTTAAAAGATTATGAGGATTTATTTTTAAAGATTTTAAATAATATTCACGAGCAGTATCAAGGCCGCCCTTTTTAAAGCTAATGTCGCCTAAATTCAAATAAGCATTGTAATTATTTTCATCAAACTTAATTATATATTCAAAAACCTCTTTAGCCTGATCTAGCTGATCTAGCTGAATATAAATTATACCAAGACCACCGTAAGCCTTCAAGCTCTGAGGATTAACTTTTACTGCTTCAATATATTTCTTTTCTGCTTCACCTAATTTATTTTCATCAAATAAGCTTTTAGCTTCTTCTAAGATAGCTTCTTCCTTGCTTAACTTTTCTGGCTTAGTTATCTTTTTTGTTTTAAAAACAAATCTGTGCTTTTTTTCTAAATTAACTAACTGATCATGAAATAATTTTAACTTTGAATTTAATCCGGTAAAAATATTTTTTACAAAAGGAATTTTTATAGCTCCAAACCATCTGCCTAATCTGCGCTTAATTCTATCGGTTACAATTTTTTCGTGAAGCTGAGTTTGTTTTTCTTTTTGAGTATCTCCAATATTTAAAGAAGAAAGGGTTGGAAACTTTTTAACAATTATAAAAAGGATTAGAATTAAACTGGTTATTATTATTAAAAATGGAATTATTTCGTACATGTTTTCAAGTTAAAAATTAAAATCGGATAGATCCAGTCCTTTTTAAGCAAAGGGCGGGTTAACACGTAGATCATTCACTTCGCTCAGGATGACATAGGGAATGGATTCCCGCCTACCTGCCCGCAGTGCTACAGCGTTGCAGGCGGGCGCGGGAATGACATAGAAATTTCCCTTTCTAATTTTTACTTCCTATGCTTTATTGGCACTGCCAAACATTTCTATTTTATTTTCCACAACCTTTTGAACCGCTAACATAACAGGGGCCATTATTTTTCTTGGATCAACCTCATTTGAATCACTGTTTAAAAATTCTCTGATAGAGGCTGAAAATGCCATTCTAAGCTCTGTATCTATATTAATAATAGACACGCCTAAATTAATAGCCTTTGAAATTTGCTCCCTAGGAATTCCTGATGCTCCGTGTAATACTAATGGAACACCAACCTTTTTACTAATTTTCTCTAATTGCTTAATGTTAATTTCTGGAACACCTTTTTTCATTTTAGCAATTCCATGTGATTGACCAACGGCAACAGCCAAAGTATCAACTCCTGTCTTTTTCTCAAAATCAGCTGCCTCACCTGGATCAGTATAAAAAGCTTCTCTCTCTTTAACCTTAATATCGTCTTCAACACCAACTAATCTTCCTATCTCACCCTGAGTCCAAACTTTTCTTTTGTGAGTATAATCAACTACACTTTTAGTTAAAAAAACATTTTCGTCAAAAGGTAGGTCTGAAGCATCTATCATAATAGATGAAAATCCTGCATTAACACACTCAGCTATAGAATGAAAACTTTTACCGTGATCAAGATGAAGAGCAATAGGAACATCCACTGCTTCGTTTTTTGAAATTGTCTCTACAATGTGAGTAATCGGTTTAATCCCTGCATACCGAATAGTAGATTCACTAACCTGAATTATAACCGGCGCATGTTTAGCTACTGCTGCCTTAACGATAGCTAAGGTTGTTTCTAGGTTAGCAGTATTAAAAGCTCCGATAGCATATCCGTTTTTTTTAGCTAAAGGAACAATGTCTTTTATGTGAACTAACATTTATTTAGAATATAGAATGTCGAATACGGAACATTGAATATTTATTTTAATATTCTGTACTCTATATTTTATATTTTACTTTATACTATTGATTTCGTCGATTATGGCTAAAAAATCTTGCGCTTTTAAGCTAGCACCGCCGACTAAAACGCCGTCAATACCTTGTTTTTCCATAAAACCACTGATAAGATCTTTGTTTATGCTTCCGCCATAAATAATTTTAAAGTTTTTTTCTACAATACTAAGAGAAAAAATATCTATTAAAGCTTTTTTAATAACACTATGCATATATTCGGCTTCCTTAGGATCAATTGCCTGACCTGACCCGATCACCCAGATAGGTTCATAGGCAACTATTATTCGCCCGTCCCTAACATCGATTCCAGACAATGCTTTTACGATCTGCTCCACTATAACATACTCCTTCCTTCCTTCTTGTCGCTCTTTATAGGTTTCTCCAACACATACAATGGGGATAAGGCCGCACCCTAAAGACACCCTGGTTTTATAATGAATTATTTCGTTGGTCTCTTTAAAGTAATTTCTTCTATCAGAGTGTCCAATTATGACATACTTACAACCAACTTCCTGCAACATACTGCAAGACACTTCTCCAGTATAAGCTCCTCTCTCTTCCCAAAAAACATCCTGGCCTCCCAGATCAATACCATCGCCCTCGTTTAATTTATTTATCTCTGACAGAGAAATAAAAGATGGGCAGATAATTACTTGAGTTTTGCTTTTTTCTGACAAACCGCCTTTTATTTCATTAAAAACTTGGATACTGTCCTTAAGGCCAAGTTGCATTTTCCAGTTAGCTATAACCATTTTATTGTTCATATATTATTATTTTAAGACTGCGGAAAAATATAATTTTACACAATCTTCGTTAAAAAGATGTAAAAATACCGATCCCTAAAAATGTAAGCATTGTCACTAATAGGGCCGAAATTAAAATTCCTAAAAGAATTAAAGGGAAAGATTTATATATAGGAATTCTAAAAATAAAAGCTGCTGCGGCGCCAGACCATGCCCCTGTAAAAGGAAGCGGAATGGCTACAAAGAAAACTAAGGCTATCGCCCCGTACTTGGCATATTTACCTTCAAATTTATGTTTTGTTTTCTCAAAAAATTTCTCTAAATGTTTTTTGCCCCACTGCGATCTTTTTGCTATAAACTTATATGTTTTTTCAAGGCCGATTAATATAAAAAAGATTGGTATTATATCACCCAAAACAGAGAAAAAGATAGCTGAAAAAACTGGCATCTTATGAACCGTTATAGCTACCGGAATAGCTACCCTAAGTTCTGCAATAGGCATCATAGCTATAATCATCGTTGAAAGTTCTGGCGGCAAACTGCTAAAAATTTCTACAAAATCTATATTAAACATATAGTATAAAAATCAAAATGCAAAAATCAAATCTCAAAATTAAACTTATTTCAATTAATATTTGACCTAGATTTCAACTTCTTGCACCGTGGCACAGGGCAGACCTAGGTCATAATAATAAAAATGTCTTTTGATTTATTGTTTTTTATCTTATTAACTTAATGTATTTATATTCTAACAAAAAAATCATTAAAAATCAAATTACCGGAATATCTCATATAAAGATAAAACTGCTAGATTCCTGCCTTCCTGCCCGAAATGCTACGTTGCCCGCCTGCAACGCTGCCCGTCCGACACGCTGACGCGAGTCATGCGGGCGGATAGCACTGCGGGCTGGCATAATGTTGCAGGCGGGCGCAGGAATGACATAAAAAAATAAGGGGAGGAACTTGCGAAGATGTTTTAGTATTTTCTGGCTTTTGTGTTTTTATTGTTTCACCCAGTTCCAATTATCAAAACTCCAAACAATAAGCCCTTTAGTGTCCTGAAACCTATAAAAATCACTTTTACTTCCTAGGACTACTGTTATAATCTTATTACCGTCTTTGTTTTTAGATTCTGACAAAAAACAATACCCTGCCTCTGGCAAATAACCGGTTTTTCCTGCTACTAGGAAATAATCTTCATTGTCTTTTAAAAAACTTTTTAATAACTTGTCTGTTGAAAGCGCTCTATAAGAAATTCCATTCACAGACTCCTTAAAAGAATATTCTTTTTTGCTTAGTATTTCAATAATTCTATCATCTAAAAATATTACCCGGGCTAACTTTGCCAGATCGTGAACCGTAGAAACATTTCTTTTATCAAGGCCGGTTGGATCATAAAATTCTGTATTCACCATCCCCAACCTGTCAGCTGCAATATTCATTTTATTTACAAAACCCTCCTCCGTAAAACCATTTCCTCTTACTAAGGTTATTATTGCTTGATTATCTGAAGAAACTAAAGAAAGGTTAATTAAGTCTTCGTTAGCAACCTTTTCACCTGGACCTAAATAAATTCTCCCCCCTAATCTTTTGTCTTCTTTTTTTACCTCAATAATTTGCCCCCAGTCTATTCCTTGGTTTAGCAAAACATAAATAGACATTAGCTTTGTTATACTCGCTACTGGCAAAATTTTATTTTTATCTTTTGAAAACAATATTTTATCTGTATCCTTGTCTACTACCAGAGCACTTTTTGCGCTAACTTGGATGCCCAAACTAACTGATTCAATTTTATATGGAACATCTAAAAAGCGCTCCCCGCTAACAATAAAAGGATTTAAAATATTTAAAGACAAAACTAGAAGTAAAATAAAATTCATAATAATTAGATTCCCGCCTTCGCGGGAATGACATAGGGGTTTTTAATTAACTTCCTTAGGTTCATGATCAGTCATTTCTAAAATTTCCTCGCTGTTTAAATTTCTATAATCAGGCAACTCCTCTATTGAGCTAATTCCTAAAAATTTCAAAAAATCGATTGTTATATTATAATACAACTCTTCATCCAAAAAACTTTTATCGATACCTTCATGAACTTTTTTGATGTTTTTACCTTTGTCGACCTCAATTAATCCGCGAATAGTTAGATTTTTTATAATCAACCCACAATTAACCCCTCTAATTTGCTCTAGTTCGGGCCTGGTTATTGGACCACGATAAGCAATAATAGTAAGCGTCTCAAGAGCCGGCTGAGTAAGCTCTCCGGAAAATTCGCTTTTAGAAAAATCTTTAATTATATCTCCATTTTCTGGGCTAGTCATCATTTGATAGCTCATCAAATTTTTAACTATTACAATACCGCCGCCGCGCTCTTTATATTCTTCGATTAATTCAATGATAGCTTTTTTAGTTTTATTTTTATCTTCTTTTATTAAACCTGCTATTTTACCCAGAGAAAGAGGCTTGCCGGAGATAAATAATAAACTTTCGATTTTTGATTTTATTTCATTCATAATTTTTTAAAATTAATGTGAGATCCCTGACAAGTTATTTTTTGGCCGTTCGCTTCGCTTACGGAAAAAATATACTTTCCGGGAAGGCATGGAAAAACTAAACTTTATTAACAATAATATCGTCGAATAAATTTTCTTGCTTAACATTAACTTCCTTTTTCTTTATCATCTCAAGAACCGCAAGAAAGCTAACTACCCTTTCCTCCTTTTCGGCAAAGGAGGTGAAAAAACTATTTAGAACAAAACTTTTCTTTGTTTTTAAAACTTTATAGATGTCTCTGATCCTTTCTTGGATTGAAATTTTTCTGATGATTCTTTGCCTTTCACTGGAAACTTCTTTCTTTTTAATCCGCAGTAAAAAATTATTAAACACTTCTTTTAATGCTTTCTTGGTTACTGTTTTTGGCGGAGAAAAAACAACTTCGCTTCTAAACGCTACCTGACGGGTGAATAAAAAATTATTTTTACCTATAATCTTATTTACTTTTTTAGAGGCTTCTAGATAAGCTTTGTATATTCGTAGCTGCCGAACTAAATCGCTCTCATCTTCATCCTCTTCTTCTTTTGGCAATAAAACTTTTGATTTAATAACTAAAAGCTTAGCAGCCACTAATAAAAAATCGGCTACTTCTTGAGCCTCTATCTCTTTTATGTCCTCAAGGTATTCTAAATACTGATCTGTTACCTTGGCCAAAGAAATCTGGGTAATATCTAGCTTTTCTTTTTTTATTAAATCTAAAAGCAGATCTAACGGACCTTTAAATTGGCCTGTTTTGAATTCTACCATAAAAATTAGTCATTGGGCCAACAAGTCATTGGGTAATTATTGCTAAAATTTACAATTACTTGATAACCTTATGACAGATGACTATTTTAAATTTTTTTTGCAACCTTCTTTTTCTTGGCTGGAGCCTTTTTAGTTACAGATTTCTTTTTTACAACTTTTTTGGCTGTAGTCTTTTTTACTTTCTTTTTCTTAGCCGGTTGCTTTTTTGGTTTTTTGAATTTATGAACTTTAGAGGCAGACTTTACTACTTCCCCGCCATGGACCAATAAATCTTTTGCCTTAAGGCGTAAAGATTCTGTGTGGGTTCCAGAACTAACGATTATGGCCTTGCTCTTAAGTAAAACATTATCAACATAAACCGGAACCTTGTGAAATGTTCCAAAGGGCAGTAACTTTCCTGTTTTAATTTTAAAAATTTTCTCAATACTTATCTCTTTGACAATACTTAACTTTTTAACGCCTAAGCTCTTTTTTAACTTTTCTAAATCAAGTCTTCGATCGGCCGGGATTACAACTAGAGCATATTTTTTATCGACTTTTAAAGCCAAAGTTTTAGTTATATTACTAATTTTTTCACCCATTGTTTGGGCAGCGTCATATGCCGTATAAACAGTTTTGTGTTCTAAGACGTCATGCTTTATATTGTGTTTTTCTAAAAAATTAATTACTTTTTTGGGGATAGCCATATTATTAATTTTTGATTTCAGATTGATGATTTTAGATTTATTAAATTATCTGCTATATTTTTTTATTTTTTCATTCTTAAATCTTAAATCGAAAATCTTAATTTATTAGTTATTTAATTATTATTGGTTCTTCTCCTGGAATCGGTTCAATTAAACCTTTGTCGTTTTTTGTTATTGTTCTATCTAAGCATTGATAGCCGGTTTTGTGAGGCCAAAGCTCTTTATAAGGTATGCGATCATCCCTGTCTTCCTCGATATTAGAAGTTAAAAAAGTATCACAAAGTTCGTAAGTTGTTGTTGCTTTTAATTTGTAGTCAAAAGATTCTTCAGTAAAAGGATTAACAAAGTCTTTTTCGGTTAAATATTCAATCTCTTCTTTTAATTCATCTTTATTTTCTGGTAATTTTTCGTTAACTCTAAAATATTCCTGGACTGCACTATCAATTCGACTAAACTGTGATAAAACTTTTTCATCCATTTTTCTGTCTCTAGTTTCCCGCGGAGATTCTACAAAAAACAAACTGGCAACAAAAACAGCTATTACAGCTGTAAGTGAACAAATAAGGTAAAGCTTGATAGTTTTGTCTTTCTTGTCTTTTATTCCTTCTCTTTTAATATCATAAAAATAAAAAGAAAAAATAATAGCGGCTATGCCAATAGCAGTGAGCGACTTTAGGATAAATTTTGAAGTCAACTCACCATCTAAAAAACTATTAATTGTTGCGATAAACCAGCCAATCATCACTACTGACGAAATAAGTAAAATAAAATAGGTTAGCCATTTTCTGATGCCTGAGTTTTCATCAAGCTCACCAGAAAATAAGTTCTTAAATATTTGCCTTGTAATCAGGAAATATATTGGAGTGGAGATAATAATAGCCGAAATAGCAAATTTTAGCGCATCAGTTGAAAACCTTCCGCTAAATTGGTTAATTGGGTCTAAAATTAATTTGTTGATAATTTGAAAAATTATCATACCGCTAGAAAGCGCCATAAAAATAAGGGCTACAAGTGATAGCATGTAGAAAAAAGCGAACTTAGCGGCATTATTTCTTTTGTGTTCCATATTTACTCTGTTAAATAATTTAAATTAAGATTTTGTTAAATTGCTTTGAATTACGAATTGTCTAATTTTAAAACCGCTCGCTCCTCAAGGTTCGGCTTTTTCCCGTCTCCCGCTAAAGCGGGATTCTCCTCAAAGCCGAACCTTTCCCGCTCGCTCGTTTATTTGATGGTTTCGTAATTTAAGATAATTTAATTAAGCCCCTTTGTTTATATACTTTAACTATACTTAAAGTATATCATAATTTACAAAAAATCAAAAAAACCGGCCTAAATTATGAACTGGGACCCAAAAAGTAGACACGAAAAGTGTCTACTTTTTGGGTCCCAGTTCAGTTAGGCCGGTTTTTATAGCAAACTTATTATGAAATAACTTTATATCTCATTAATCGTCTATTTTACCCTTATTTCTAGCTCTTTTAAAGCCTTTTCTCTACTTTAACTGAAGTATTTAACGTTAAATCCCTCTTATTGAAGCTGTTTCATCCAAGAGAACCTGTCTTCAAATGTCTTAATAATCATTTCCAACACGGTTTCTTTTTGTTGCGGAGTTAGGGTTACAAAAGTTGGTGAAATTGATATATTGCCAGATGGATCGACTGAAATAGCTCTGAACTTGTAAACTGTAGCTGGTTTAAACTTAGTAATTACTGTAATATGCGTATTTGTCAATTCTGGATCTAATTTAGTCATCTTAATTGAAGATGTTCCTGGCTGGAAATCTCCTTCACCAATAAAGTTCTTTTGTTCTTCCAGTGCGGCTAAAATATTTTCTTCTGTTAAATCCTCACTGCCTGATTCAAGGTAAGCAATTTGCGTTGTTGACTCTTCGTCAGTATTCCAGGTAACTACGCTTTGAATTCTATCCTTTTGATTAGGGAAGACTGAACTTTCTGTTTTAATTCCTGTTATTAACGGCGCTCTAATATCTCTGCTGGTATTTAATTCACCCATGTCATATTCGTAAGCTGTTCCATTTTCATCTTTACCCTGAAGAGTTAATTCATAAGTTGTTCCTGGGTCTAAGTTAGCTATAGTAACCAGATGGTTTTTAACTAATTCGGCTTTACCTTGAACTTGAGACCTTTCTTCTACATATATACTTTCTGTTTCATCAAATGGAACGTACTTAACTAAGGAATCAGTTGGTAGATTAGTAGCCCAAACAATGGTCGCGCTAAAGTCAGTAATCTCTTCGATTTGCGCATAAGTTACCTCTGGAATCTCTTGAGCTGTGGCAAAGCTTAGGTTACTTAATGTTGCCTCTGGACCAACCTGAGACTTAGAAACTATTTGATATTGATAAGTGGTATCAGCCAATAAATTTGGAATAGTAATAGAATGGGATGTTGTTAATAAACCGCTATTACCAGTTTGATAAATATATGGATTAGATAATGTTGGATCATAATCACCTTCTGGAACAAAAAGTATCATTGAATTAGCCTCCTTGTTAGTTCTCCAATTAACTGTAACCTTATTTTGATCAACAATTACCTCTGGGCTTCCCTGGATAACTGGAGCTGGAATCAAGGCTTCAATATTAGCCAAACTATCTTTTACGCTATTTTCCAAAACATCAACCGAAAGGACATTTGAAAATTTATTAATAATATCGTTAATCTTGGTAATACCTAATTGTAACAAGCTGTTAGCTTCTTCAACTCCTTGTTCATCGATTTGCTTTTCAATATCTAATATATCATCAAGTCCTTCTTTGGCTTTATCGATTAAATCTTGAGATGTTGACTCTGTTTTAAACTTAAAGACTTCTGATTTAGCAACATTACTGGACTTATCGGTGGCAATAGCTTGATAGAAGTATTCCATATTTGGCAAAAGGTTAACTAGCTTAACGACATGATCGGTATTAAAACTACTATTATCACCCCTAATGCCTTCATAAGCGCTCTCCAGATTATAATCTCTGCCAAATCTAACCAAAGCACTTGCCATTTCATTGGTTTTCCAAATAACTTTGGCTCCGTCTGAAACAATATTAGACACTCTCATACCAGATATTATTGGCGCGGTTTTATCGGGCCTGGAACAAGCAGTAACCGATCCTCCGCCTGATCTGCATGGCGGACAAGCCGGACAACTGGCTGTTGTTGCCGGAATAGTGGTAAAAGTTAAAACTGATGACTGAACCGGGTTACTGCTAATATCATTGGAGATCATCGAGAATGAATATTCAGTACTGTGCGTTAGCCCTGTTAAGACAACAGAGTGTTCGATGGTATAAGTTGTATCTTCAGCCGGACCGCTGTCTAAGCTTGCATCTGTGCTGTAATTGCTTGTAGTATCGTAAATTACCTGGCTGGTTGACAGCTCATTGGTTGTCCAAGTGATAGTGGCCGTGCTGGTTGAAGTTATTACAGAATAATCATCAATTGTCGGCGGAGTAGTGTCGGCTGAAGTAGAAAGAGGATAATAAGTTCCTGAGTTGTTATCGGTTGCGGTATTGCCCTCGCTATCGGTTGATTGTAAGTAGTAATAATAAGTACTATTTAAAGTTAAGCCATTAACAATAATTTGGTGTGTAGTATCAAGGGTGGTAGAAGCGACAGTTATTGGATTAGACAAAGTATCGCTAGTTGAATAAATCACTTTAGAGTCAGCGCTTAAATCAGTTGTCCAAGTAATAGTTGCCGTGGTTTGAGTTACAGTTTCATCGGTTGCCTTGGTAAATGTAATGGTTGGACCGGAATTAGTTGTAAAGTTTGAACCAGCCCCTGTTCCTGTGTTGCCATCGCTATCGGTTGATTTAACCCTGAAGTAATATGTAGTACCTGCAGTTAGTCCAGTTAAGGTTACACTATGCGATGTTGTTGACTCTGCCTTACCTTGACTTGGGGCATTAGTATAATCACCTCCTGAGCTTGTAATATATTCTACCACACTATCAGAGGCTTTATCTGTCGTCCAAGTAACGGTAGCCCCTGAAGTTGTAACACTAGATGTAGCCACGCTTGAAATTACCGGCGGATTACCAGTTAAACTGAAGGTAGCGTCTGTGCTCGTTGCATAATTAGCATTTGTACTGCCGTCTTCTGATCTAACTTTGTAGTGATAGGTTGTTCCTGGCACAAGACTACTTAGGGCAACTGCATGATTTCTAGTTAAAACAGATGTTTTAGTTGTTTGATCACTATAAATACCAGGCGTATAAACAGCATCAGTTGCATAGAAAACCTGAGAATAAGAAAGCTCATCGGTAGTCCAAACAATTGTTGCTGAATTAGTGGTACTGGTTACAGACGGACTAACCGTAATAACAGGCTTTGTTGTATCGTTAGCTGTAGTAAAGCTTGGATATGGACTGCCGCCATTATCATAGGTATCGCTATTTGCTTCGTTATCAGTTGAAACTACATAATAATAATATGTGGTATTTAAATCAAGGTCCGGAATCTGGACACTATGTGATGTCGTTTGACTACTGCTTCCCAATCTAAGGGAATTGGTCATACTGGAATTCTCTGAATAATACACATAAGAATCGGATGACTTATTAGTAGTGGTCCACTCCACAAGAGCTCCGGTAGTAGTGGCAGTAACTGTTGGCGCGCTGTCTATAGCCGGACCGGCTGCGGTAATAAAGTAAAACCCATTTACATCGTATTTGTACCAATCAGAAACCGGTGGATCAACAGCAGTATTGGTTGACCTGATTTGGACATAATAAACTGTTCCCGGGTCTAATTCATATAAAGTTACACTATGCGGACCAAGTCCTTGGGCTGTACTGTTTTTTTGGGTTGATATACCGGTACTCGAAGCCGTAGAAAACGCGCCAGGCGTTTTTGTATATTGAACAAGAGAATCAGAACCAAAGGTATCGCTGGTTTCCCAAGTTATAGTTGCGCTAGTTGAGTTAATATTAATAGCATCAAATGTTCCAGAACCCGTATCAGCAGGAAGATCAGGATCCTCATTAATAGTCGGCTTGTCAGCGGATGTTCCGCCTCCGCCCTCATTACAGTCCTGGGTACCGTTGGCTGTACCGCAAACAGCGCTTGAGAAGTATGAAACACTGCCGTTGGTATCAACTACAGCTACTTTATAATAATATGTACTGCCATTACTCACAGCTTCATCGGTATAATAGTTGGTTGTCCTGGTTCCTATAGTAGTTAAAATTGAATAAGTTGATCCGCTATCAGTAGATCTCATCACCCTATATTCCTGAAAGCCGGCTCCAACCTCGTCAACAGCCGCTTCTCTCCAGGCTAAAAACTCTCGGTATTCGCTAACAGCAGTATTGGAAGTGTCCTGAACCATTAAACTGGTTACTGCCGGAATTGGCTCTAGGGAATCAATTGTTGAAGTATTAGTATACCCATCTTTAACCTGAAGATAAACTGTATCACCAGCTGAAACTGAAAGATCGTTTTTAGCAGTACTGTAAGCCTCCCAAGAAACACCGTTTAAAGTAGCATTATTAGCAGCCAAGCGCATATAACTCGGAGCACCCGCATCATCACTGCCGGAAACCGTTATTGATACCGGGGTTGAGGTAGCTTTAATAATTAAAGCCGGGCTCCCTGTTGTTGGTGGATTGGTATCTAAGACCATTCCTGAGCTTATAGCACTAGCACTGTTATTAGCAAGCTCACCGTCATAAACCTCTACTTTAAACTTAAATAAAGAGCTGGCGTAATAACTGTCATCCAATCCGGATTGTTTAGGGTTCCAGTTATATTCAACCGTATTAGTATGAGTGCTTTGGTTAACTATATGCTGGGTAGCGGTTGTAAAGCCCCCGGAGAGTCCCGAAGTAATCGGCACCCAACTGGACCCATTGTTTATAGTATAATAAACGGTTGAAGTGACATAGCCGCTATAATTACCAGTTGTTGTATCTTCATCCAGTAGCGAAAAAGAAAAATAAATAAGCCCGTCTGTTGAAGTTGCCGCCAAACCGGTTCCGGCGCTGCCATAATTTGTATTAAAGGTTGGCGCGGCGTTAACTACGTAAGTAACCTTAACTTGGCTAACTGTCGGGGTATTGGCTCCTGTTGAATCTAAAATAACCATATACTGGTAAAAATCATCGTCTCCGCCGACTTTCATGGCAGATGGAATTGCGGTTGCATCACAAGTAACAACTCCTGTTGTTTTACTGCAACCGGTAATAGTCCCCCAATCAACTGATGGAGTTGAAGTAGCAATAATATTAAAATCACCAGTTAAACCAACTTCTGTTGCAGCTGTTCGCAGATACAGACCGACTTGCGTCCCTGTTGGCAAGGCAGCATTTTCTGTCCACTGAATTCCGCCCATAACATTACCGGTTGAAGCGCTGTATTTAGAACTAGTTAAAGTGCTGGCCCCGGAAGTATATTGAGTATAATTAATTACAACTGAATCTAAAGTAATTAAGGAGCCGGAAACCGTATCATCATAATTTTCATTAAAAGCAACCTGATATTGAATATAACTATCACCATCTGTAACACAATCATTACCAGAAATATCAGCAACAGGCGTATCACCTAAAGCATAAGAAGTAGTACAACTAGCCCAAGGTGTCCCATCTGAACAATCACTTATATTGCAAGTTCTAACTTTTATAGCCGTAGAACCTGCAGCATTAGTAAAAGACCAGGTCATCTGCCCCCAAGTCGCAACACCCGTATTTTTAACATCAGATACATAGGTTCCTGTTTGATTAACATTTACAGCAGACGCACCGCTAACAAAAAATAGAAAACCAAAAACAGCTAAGATAATAGCAAATGAAAAAGTAAGTCCTCTTAACTTTAAACTCATAAAATATATATTTATATTAAAGATTATAATTACTTTGGGTTCTGTGGGCGTATAGGATTACTCAAATTATGGGATTCCTGCCTTTGCAGGAATGACAGGGAAAAATAAAGTTGAGATCCTGAAATAAATTCAGGATGACATAAGGATTATTAAGACATACCTAAATATCCTCTAACCTTTTCAACGATTTGAGCTGGTGTATAATTTGATTTTACAAGATAGTCAATAGCACCTAATTTTAAAGCCTCCTTCTTATCACTCTCACTGCTTAAATTAGTAAGCGCAACAGTTGCAAAATCTTTAGTTTTTTTGTCGTTTTTTATTCTTCGAAGCAATTCAAATCCATCGCTTTCCGGCATTACCAAATCGGTTAAAACTAAATTTGGCGTATTAGCCAAAACTAAATCAAACCCCTCCCTGCCATTGCTGGCTGTTAGCACATTAAAACCAGATAGCCCCAGTTTGGTGCTATACATATCAATTAATGTTTCATCGTCATCAATCAAAATTATTAACGGTTTATCGTTTGGCATACATTTATTTAAAATTCAAAAACTAAAATATTAATCTAAAAGCTAGTTATATTATAACACAAAAAATACTTTTTCCCAAAGGCTAATCCATAATTATCCCCAGAGATCCCTCCCTTTGCGTAAAAAGGCGGAATTGACAATAAAATTGAGATCTTGAAACAAGTTCAGGATGACAGAAGGAAAACGGGATGACATAACTATTTAATCCACAATTACCTTTATCTTAATTTTATCTTCATTTTTAGGAATAAATTTAAGCAAGTTAAAAGGGGAAAACACCCTTACCTCTTCAATAGCTGGACTTGATTTAATTTGCTCTTCCACTTCACTGATTTGTTTGCCAATAAACTGGCTTTTATCCAAAATTCTTGAAGTTTCACTTACTACCATATAGCCAGAGGCATAAACTTTAACCTGGGCAACCTTGTTTTCTAAATCAAAATCCTCAACTACATAGCTAAAGCTATTTCTATCTATTTCAATAAATTTTTTATCGTCAGGAACAGACTCTAAAATTTTCTCCTCGCCTAAAACCCGAGTATCGTTTTCGTTAAAGGCTATTTCTACGGCTCTAATTTTTAAAGACAAGGTAAATTTGTCGACTTCTGCTTCCACCTCTTCGCTAACACTGTCTGCAATAATTTCTTTCCAACCCACGTTTTTTATCTTTGGAATCTTGCCCATGAAATTAAAATTAACCTTATTTTTATTGGTTAAATTAAATTGTTCCTTGGCCTGATTATAAAAATCTTCGGATAAAATCTCCTTGGCTACATTTATATCTTCCTGGCTTAAAACCTTAACTTCTTTGGTTTTACCAATATCATCCCTGTTTTCTGCGTATATTGTTCCTTGCAAACTTTTAGCAAGGCCCGGGATGGTTAACTTGGCGGGTTTTACAATTTTATTAAACCCTTCATCGTCTGGATAAATTTCTACCTCGACCTCTCCACCGGCTGGAACCGTAACCCCGGACTTAATCCTAAATAAAATATTATCTGGTGTTAAAAGACGAGTAGTTGCCACAAGCGGTTGATTAAAGCCCTCTTTATTAACTATAAAAACTTTACCGGCATTATCAGCAAAAACTTCTTTAGTTCCAGTAGTTTTAAATTCTTTTGCGCCTTCAATCTCGGTCTCATTAACAGAACCGTTTATAAATCCTGTCCCTTTTTTAACCTCGTCCTCATTATCTTGAACCTCAACAACAAATTCAACGCTAATGTTTTCTTTAACTGGCACTACCTCAATTTCTACTTTATAAAAAATAAAATAAGCGATAAAACCTATTAAAATTAAAACTAGGAACAAAAAGTTAAAAGCTATTTTTTTGTATGCGTTAACTTTGTTTACTTGACTATACATAAATAATTTCAGATTTCAGATTTCAGATTTCAGATTTTCTCATAACTAAATCTAAAACAATCTACTGACAATCTTCTATATTGCCGCTTATTACTTTTTCCTCCTAATAATTTTTTTTCTTTTTTTTGGCTTAACTTCTTCTTCTACTTCACCTTCTTTTCCGCCTTTTCTCTTTTCCATAAAATCCATTCCCTGTTTAGCAAGTTCACCTAAAATCATAAGGCCTGATGTGGATTTTTCGACTTTGTTTTTAAATCTATCAATTACCTCGTCCAATTTTTCCACTGTTTCTTGAACCTTACTTATGACATTACTGGTATTTTTGAAGATCCTTATAATATAGTAGAGGATCCAAGAAACGAAAATAGTAATCCATAAAATACAAAAGGCCAAAATAATAAATAAAAAGTCTTTACTTGTTTCTAACATAGTTATCCTCCTATCACCTGTCTAGACCCATTATATAATAAGGCTATTAAAAAACAGACGATGAATTAGAAATTAAGAACTAAGATTTTCGAAAAAAATCGAATACCCCTAGTTCTCAGCATCTAAAAGCGCAAGAGCTTATCGCCACAAGGGAGGACGATTATTACCCTAAAAAATCCTTATTACTTGACCCCCCTCAATAAATTTAAAACTAACCCTTATCTAAGAGCTGTAACCAAAATAATAGCTACCGCAAAAATAATACCAATGCCAACGTAAAACATTAAGTTGGTATCTTTTTCAGCAGCATCGTTCTTTTTAGAGAAAAACATTTGTTTTCTTAAAAGATACATAATAATAACGCCCAAGGGGAATTATTAACCATGTAAAAGTGCTTAATTATCTAAAATGAATTAGTTGTTTTTTTAGACATTGCAAATAATTCAATAACGGTAAGGGCGCTCACTAAAACTAAAATATTCCACCAAGTCAGTATCCGTCCGCTTTGCAAAAACAAAGAAGCTATAACTAACAATGAAAAAAGTATTGCCTGCCTAAAGGAAATAACAACTTGCCTGAATAATATATCTTTTTTAACTAAATTCTTTCTTATAATAGATCCTAAGATAGAAAATGTTCCTAATAAAGAAAAAAATAAAGATATATAAAAAAACATTAAACCTATAAAATCGGCCTCAAATGGATTTATAGAAAAAATCACTACCCCCCATGCCGACCAAGATACAACTGTTGTTATGGTCATCAAAATGATAAAAACTCGAAATGACATACGCAAAAAAAATTAAAGGATAACTGACGTTTTTAAAACCTTTTTTCTAATGTGTTTTTATTATAGCAAATTTTTTAATTATCGACAACAATTTCTTTTGCACAATCAACTTCTTGTTATTAAAAATACTAATTTTGCCGTACTGGCCATCAAAACCAGGCTCAATTATCAATCTTCCCTCTCTCACTCTTTTTATGCCCTCAACTACTTTTTCTCCCATAATCTCTTTTAGCTTTTTTTCATTTAAGCTAAGCAAAACCCCTAGTTCACTGTACCCGGAATTTATTATCTTTTTGTATTCCTCTTGAACTTTTTTAGAACTACGGCTTTTAATATTTAAACTCTCAGCAATTATTTTGTCTAGTTCAACCAGTTTTACAAATGGTATTGCATGTTCTGGCTTAAAACCAAATTCTCTGTCAGAAAGCTCTATTACTCTATTAGTTACTCCAATAACTAAAGGCTTGCCGCATTTTGGACAAATTCCTTTGTGCTTTTTGGTTTCTTTTGGATCAAAACTTACCCTACAATCCCGATGACCATCAAAGTGATACATTCCCTCTTCTGGATAAAATTCAATTGTCTTTAAAAACTTCTTTCTATCGCCTGATTCAATTACTTGTTTAATTTCTTGATAGGTAACTTCTTCTAAGTCAAATATGTTAGCTTCGCGACCAAGATTAGGTAAAGAGTGAGCATCGGAGTTAGATATTAAAGTTATATTATCGAGTTTTGACAAAGTCCAATTCATCTCTGGGTCACTAGACAAGCCTGTTTCAATAGCTTTTATTTTTGGCGTCCACTTGCCAAAACATTCTTCCAAGCTATCAAAACCGGATTTAGAACCAAAAACCGCAAACCAAGGAGTCCAAGCATGAGCTGGAATTATCATAAAATTTTTATCTATCCCAAAGCAAATTTCACAAAGCTCTTCAGCACTCAAACCCAAGATTGGCCGACCATCGGAGCGAATATTATATCTTTTGTCTAAAAAATTATTTAACTCTTCCACTGCTTTAACGCTTGGCGCTAAAATAACCAAATGAAGACGACGGCATTTATCAAACTTTTTATAAACTAAAGCTAGCTCGGTTGATAAGATAAATTTGGTTTCACCTTTTAGATTTTTAAATCCATCGCCGCTGACTTTAAATTCTTCTTTTAATTTATATAATCCTGAATTTCCAATTTCTTCTAATTGGTTTTTAATGTCTTCAAAATAAGCTGGGTAAGTAAAATCTCCGGTTGCTACTATATCAACACCCTTTACCCGACAAAATCTATCAATATGGGGCAAATCAAGCAGTGGCGAACAACCCCTGGAGTATTTAGAGTGAATATGTAAGTCGGCAATTTGTTGCATAAAAAAATAATTTTACAAAACAAAATCTAAATAATTATCTTTATTTACAATCTGAAATTCTGAATTATCATAATTCCTCTTCCACTCAACCGGCTCAACCACTTTTCTTTTCTCTGACCATTTAATTTCAGTTCCATAAAGTTTGCCGCCGTATTCTTCTATTAAGTCAATTTCTTTTCCCTCGTAAGTTCGCCAATAATAATAATTTCTATAAATTTCATCGTAAAAGCATTTTTTTTCTCGCTCCATAACAACAAAATTTTCAAATAACGCGCCAACATCGTTCCTGTCTTCGATATTATTATACTGATTGATAACCGCATTTCGAATGCCGTTATCCAAAAAAAAATATTCATACTTATTTTTTACTTCTTTTCTCAAATTCCTGCTAAAACCACCAACACTTCTAATAACAAAACCTTTTTCGAGTAAATCTAAATATCTGCCAACTGTTTTTATGTCTATATTTAATTGGTTTGCCAACTCGTTAAGCGATACTTGATTACCAACCTGAAAAGAAAGTAATTTTAACAAGTCTATTAACAGTTTCGGGGATTTAACTTTTTCCAACGCCAAAATATCTTTAATTAAATAAGAATTTACAATCTCATTTAATAGTCTAATCTTTTCCTCTTTGGTTTCCGCCATTATAATTTCAGGGTAAGTTCCGAAAACTAAATAATCCTTAAGTTGTTCTTTTAACTCATACTTATTGAGCCGAAAATTCAACTCTTGTTGAGCGATAGGATAAAGCGTTATTGTTCTTTTTCTACCTGTTAAAGGCTCACCAATTTGTTGCGACAAATCAAAAGAAGATGAACCGGTCGCAATAATTTGAATGCCCGGGATTTGATCAACTAAAATCTTCAAACCCATTCCAATATTCGGAATTTGTTGCGCTTCGTCAATAGCAATTAAATCATAACCGCTGGCATATTCAATAATTCTAGAAAAATCTTGAGAACTTAAAATATCCTGTGTTTTAATATTATCACCGGAATCCAGCTTATATTTCAGCTTTGTAGTTTTTAAAAACCTATTAAGCAAAGTAGTCTTACCAACTCGCCTTGGACCGTAAATAACCAAAACCTTATTTTTTTCTATTAAATTTTCTAAATTGTATTTTCTCTTTATCATACTCCAATTATATATCAATTCCATAAATTTGTCAAGTTTTATGGAGTTAAATTCCATATTTTTATATAAATTTATGGAGTTATAATCCTAAAATAAATAAAACACCCATTGCTACAATATCTACACCCTTCACCCGACAAAATCTATCGATATGCGGCAAATCAAGCAATAGTGAACAGCCCCGAATTAAAAAGGGGTCAGGTACCTTTTTTAGGCCTTCCCCGTGCTTTTAAAGTTGAAATAAGTCCAAACTTTTCGGCTACAACTTTAATCCAGTTATCTTTTCCAAATGGTTTTCCTCTTTTAATTGAATATCTGATTTTTTCAAGTTTTTCTTCTTCGTCCTTTTGTAGCGTGTTTACCCATTCTAAATATGCCCTTGGTTTTTCTACCGGCCAAGGAGATAAAAGTAATTTTTGTTTATCTGTTCCTTTTTCTTGAATCCATAAACTTGACCATCTCCAATCTTCCGCCCTTTGCACTAATCCAGCTCGCAAGGGATTCCTTTCTATATATCTGCAAACTTGTAAAAAATGACTATCTTTTTCTATGGGAAAAGATTTAAATCGGCCTTGATAAATATGGCCATAACCTATTGAATTATAATATGTGTGATATCGTTGTGTGTGCGTATGAGTTACCCAACGCATAAAATTAGATAGGTCTTCATCCTTTTTTGGATACAAAACAAAATGCCAATGATTTGGCATAATGCAAAAAGAAAGAATACGCATTGGATATCTTTCTTTTGCTTCAAATAATATTCTTTCAAAAGCTTCATAGTCCTTTTCCTTTTGAAAAATTTGTTCACGACCATTCGCACGATTAATAATATGATATATCTCATTACCAACGGCTGACCTAGGTATTCTTGCCATATCTAAAGTATATCACATTATTAATAAAAAAGGTACCTGACCCCTTTTTCTTCTTCAGTTGGATTAAAACTAATCTGACAATCCCTATGCCCGTCAAAGTGGTACATGCCTTCCTCCGGATAAAACTCAATTGTCTTTAAAAACTTCTTTTTGTCTCCGGACTCAATTACTTTTTTAATTTCTTGATAGGTCACTTCTTCTAAGTTAAAGATGTTTGCCTCCCTCCCAAGGTTTGGTAGGGAATGAGCATCGGAATTAGATATTAAAGTTATATTGTCTAACTTTGATAAAGTCCAATTCATCTCTGGATCACTTGATAAACCTGTTTCAATGGCTTTAATCTTTGGGGTCCATTTACCGAAACAATCTTCTAGGGTGCCAAAACCTGATTTAGAGCCAAAAACTGCAAACCACGGCGTCCAGGCATGAGCCGGGATTATCATAAAATTTTCATCTATTCCAAAGCAAATCTCGCACAACTCTTCAGCGCTCATCCCTAAAATTGGACGTCCATCGGAACGGATGTTATACCTTTTATCTAAAAAATTATTTAATTCTTCGGCCGCTTTAATGTTTGGTGCTAAAACTACCAAATGAAGACGGCGACATTTATCGAACTTTTTATAAACCAAAGCAAGCTCGGTAGATAAAATAAATTTGGTTTCGCCTTTTAGGTTTTTAAATCCATCGCCACTAACCTTAAATTCTTCTTTTAGTTTATATAGTCCTGTGCTTCCAATTTCTTCTAGCTGATTTTTGATTTGAGAAAAATAATCCGGGTAGGTAAAATCTCCTGTTGCTACGATATCCACCCCTTTAACTCGACAAAATCTATCGATATGAGGCAAGTCAAGCAAGGGCGAGCAAGCTCGTGAGTATTTAGAATGGATGTGTAGGTCGGCAATTTGTTGCATAAAATAAAAAATGATAAACGTAATTAAAGTTTATCATTTAGTTAAAGTTGGGGCAAATTTAAAACTATACTTATACTAATTAAACTCAAACAAACATCTTACGTGCAATGCAGTACTACAACCATAACCAGAACCTGGAGATATAAGCCAACTTGACCCAACAGAACCTGGGTAACCATATTGTCCACGCTCTCGTTGCTGTGCTCCTGACCAGTAACTAGAGGTCCAATTTATACAACTATTTGTATAAAGCGAGCCATCTGAATTAGAACCAGTCCAAACATAAGCATCAACGCCCGTACCAGCAAGCTGGGTGTTTTGTATGCTTCCATCCAGTAGATCGCTCTTGTTGTTTGCCATTAAAGTAACTGCACTCGTACTTAAATTATACCAGTACAAAGCCTTGGTGTCATCATATCCATACAATGACCAAAGGTCCTGGATTTCACTTGAGGCGTTTACTGAAAGTAGTGCATGTACATTTGCAGCTCCTGACGGTGCTGCGGCTGCACATTTTGAATCGGCTCCAGATCGCCCGCCCAGATTACCATTGTAAGTAGAAGGAGTAACAAATACAAAAATTGGACTTATGCAAACTGTTTCACATACCGCGCTCTCACACTCACTACCCGAGCCACAAGCAGACCCGTCTGCTTTCAAAACACTAACTGCCCCAGAAGCTACCGAAAGACTGGATGAAGCAGATGAATATGTATCAAAGGTTGTATCGTCCCCAGTACTGTCCGATGTTGAATCTATTGTTAAATCTGTTCCAGCTACAATTCCCGCATCCTTGCTAGTATAATAAGTCCAGCCTGTTTGATTACTAGCATGAGTTGCAGACGTTACACTGGTTCCACCAGCCCAACTGGATTGAGTCCAATAATAAGTTGCAGCCAGAGTTTTCTCAATCGGGCCAACTATTAAATTTATTAATATCGAACTCATTGCACTAACTAAAATTATTGTAGTAATCCCTGCTAAAGAAAACACTTTTGCATGACGTTGCTTTTGTTTGAAAGTTGCATAAGGAATCGGACAGACACTTAAGCCATGTTGCCTGTATAATAAATTAAAACTCTTAGCAGAATCACCGAAGATAATTAAAAACTGCTCAGTTGCCGTAATAGCTACATCAACAAAAAAAGATAAAATACTAAAATAAACAATTCTTATTTTTCGTAGTCTTATTTTAGATAACAATATTCCTATAAAACTAGTCCTGAATGGTCCAACTTCTTTTCTACCACTAACATCAACCGATGAAACTATATCATACTTATCTTTTGACAATTCATCTTTAATCTTATCGTCTAATTTTAAAGAAATTGTTTTTAATTTTTGATACAACATAAAATTCTAAGACAAATAATCTTTTTAATTCCTTTATACGATTGCATATTAACTTTTGATAATCCCCAGAAACC
>CAYNJS010000002.1:0-31002 GCA_964397635.1 uncultured Gammaproteobacteria bacterium | reverse complement strand
GGATTTAATAAGGATAAAATGAGAAAATAACTACCACCGGTTTTGACATAGAGCCAAAGCTTATTCCTAGGATAACTCTTTACAAATAAATAATAATATGATATAAAGTATTAAGTTAATATTTATTAAAAATTCATCCTGCCTCTCGCGAGGGGCGGGATGAAATATTTTTTTATATAATTCAATTCTATGAAAAAAGACATACATCCAGCTTATAATGAAAAAGTTAAGGTAGAATGCTCTTGTGGAGCTACTTTTGTTGTTGGTTCAACTAGTGGCAACCTAAAAACAGAAATTTGTTCACATTGCCACCCTTTCTATACTGGTAAGCAAAAATTAGTAGATTCATCAGGTAATGTAGATAGATTTAAAAAGAAAATGGAAGCTCAAAAAGATGCCTCAAAATCAAGAAAAGGTAAAAAGGTAAAAAGAGCGGCTAGAGCAGAGGCAAAAAAGCAAGAGAGTAAGAAATAAATTTTAGTAAGAATTTAAAAAGTTGGGCTTTATAAGCCCGCTTTTTAATTTGCAATATAGACTAATTGGTGTTTATATGCTTAAATGTTAATATGTTAAAATGAATTTATGTTAGATAAAATAAATAAAATTAAAAAAGAATACACAAAGCTAGAAAAGGACCTCCAAGATCCTAATCTTGTTAGTGATCCAAATAAATATAAAAAGGTTACCCAAGATTTCAATGAACTTAAAGAAAAAATCGATAAAATAAAAGAATGGGAAAAAATCGAAAGAGAGATTAAAGAAACAGAAGAATCTTTAAATAGTGAAGACAAAGAACTAAAGGAAATGGCTGAAGAAGAATTAAAAAACCTAAAGGAAATGAAAATAAAAACAGAAAGTGAATTAAAAGAACTTTTAAAGCCTCAAGATCCCCTAAATAAAAAGAATGTTATCATGGAAATCAGGGCCGGTACCGGCGGAGACGAATCAGCATTATTCGTAGCTAACCTATTTAGAATGTATAGCAAATATTGCGAAAGCCAAAGTTGGAAAGTTTCAATTTTAAACTCTAGCCCTATTGGAATTGGTGGTTTTAAGGAAATATCTTTTGAAGTAAAGGGGTCAAATGTTTATGGTAGTTTAAAATTTGAGAGTGGTACTCACAGAGTTCAAAGAGTTCCAGAGACAGAGAAGTCTGGCAGAGTTCATACCTCAGCTATTACCGTAGCTGTTTTACCCGAAGCTGAAGAGGTTGATTTAGAAATTGACCCAAAAGATCTAAGAATAGATACATTTTGTGCTTCGGGAAAAGGTGGACAAGGAGTAAACACTACTAAATCAGCCGTAAGGATAACACATTTGCCAACCAATATCGTTGTATCGTGCCAGGATGAAAGATCTCAATTACAAAACAAAGAAAGAGGCATGCAAATATTACGTTCCAGGGTAATGGCCGCTGAAGAAGAAAGAAAACAAAAGGAACTTTCAGTAGAAAGAAAATCTCAAATTGGTTCAGGTGATAGAAGTGAAAAAATCAGGACTTATAATTTCCCACAAGACCGAATAACCGATCATAGAATACAAAAAAATTGGCATAACTTGCCAAAAATACTAGAAGGAGAAATGGATGAGATTGTAGAAGAACTTAAAAAAGCCGAAAGCGCTCTAAATTAAAAAAACCGGTTAATCACCGGTTTTTATATTATTATTTACTCACTACCAACTACAAACTACTAACCGATCAAAACAATCCCCCTTGGGCCAACTCTTTATCTAGTGCCTCATTAACAAGCCTGTCGGCATCTTTATTGTCTTCACGTCTGACATGAGAAAAAGTAACGCTTTTATAATCCAGCATTAAATTCCAAACTTCAATAAAAAATTTTTGCATATTCTCATTTTCAATTTTATACTCATGATTTAATTGCTTTACAATAAGTTCACTATCCAAAAAACAATTAAGTTCTACTTGTTTTGCCTTAATCTTGCCTACAAGGCTTTTTGTTTTTTTAAGAGCAAAAATTAAGGCCTTATATTCGGCCTCATTGTTTGTTCCATTACCAATATATTCCCCATATTCTTTGTCTAGACCCTTGCCTCTAATAACAGCTCCTATACCGGCAGGACCGGGGTTACCACGCGCCCCACCATCGGTATAAATAATAATTTTGTCCATAAAATTAAGTAGCCTCAGCTTTTTTCATTAAAAAATCAACTTTTTCTTTTAGCTTCTCGAACTCACTCCGATAAACTACATTCATTAATCGCATCTCAATTCTTTCCTGTCCCTTTTTTAAGCTAACAACATCTTTTTCTAGCTTATCCAATCTTCCATCAACCTTATTAAATCTCTCACCAACTTCATCAAAACCCTCTTTAATCATGGTTGTTAATTCCTCAAAATCTTTTTTATAATTTTCTTCCATAAATAAACAAAATTAATATTAATATTTAAATTATAAACTTTAAAGAAATATAAGTCAAAGCTAAGATATTTTTAAAATTTATATAGATTCCGGATCAAGTCCGGAATGACATAAAACTTTATACTTTTTACTTTATACTTTCAGCTAACCTGAATGTTTTAAGTCAATAATTTTTAATTGTAACTCCCTGTTACCGTTCCATCTATTTTCATCTATCTGATAGGCTAAATCAATTACGTCCCCTGCCTTTAATTTCCCTCGCCACATCTCTGATAAGCTAAACCCTATACAATCCAAGCTACAGTTAATTTCATCCAAGTGATTATTTATAAAAATCTTTAAATGCTTATTATTTTGGCCAACCTCCCTAGAAGATAATACTTTTAAATTTTTAGTTAAAAATATTGGCATTGTGTTTCCTTGCCCAAATGGAGAAAACTTAATAATATCCTCAAAAAGACCCCAATTAACTTCACTTAATTTAATTTCAGCGTCAATATCTAAAATGGGCTTTAAATCGTCTTTATCTAAATTTTTATTAGCCAAACTAGTTATTTTGTCCTTAAAATCATTAAATAAACTTGTCTTTTTTAAAGTAAGCCCACAAGCCTGGGAATGTCCCCCAAAGTGTGAAAAAAGGTCACTTATCTTACCCAAAGCTTTAATCATATTAAACTTTTCAACACTTCGACCAGAACCAATGATTTTTCCATCTTGTTTAGTTAAAATAAAAGTTGGACGATGATAATAATCATTAACCTTGCCAGCCACCAAGCCAACTATACCAACTGGGCAATCAACTTGCAGGGAAAATAAAACTTTATCCTTTGGCTTGTCACCGATTTCTTTTATAATCTTTTTGTAAATACTTTCAGTAATTTTTTGCCTTTCAGTATTTAACCTATTAATATCCTCTGCTATATTTTTAATTTTATTATCTGATCTTGAAACAAGTAAATCGTAAGCATCTATAGCCTCCTTCATTCGACCGGCTGCATTGATTCTTGGAGACAACCTAAAGCCAACATCCCGAGAAGTAATTTCACCCTCAGTTAATGATGAAATTTCTATCAACTTCTTCAACCCCTTCCTTCTTGATTTATTTAAAACTATTAAACCATATTTAGTTAAAATTCTGTTTTCTTTAATCAATGGAACGCAATCAGCTATTGTTCCCAAAGCCACTAAATCCAACAGCCATTTTTCCTTAGCTTCAGCCTCAATAGGTTCTAATTTAGCTTTCTGAATACAAGCTTGAATTAACTTAAAAGCTACACCAACACCGGCTAATTCCTTAAAAGGATAATCTTTTTCTGCATGAGGATTTATAAGTAAAGTATTAGGTATTTTTTTGGGTGGATGATGGTGATCGGTAATTATAACTTTCATACCTAAACTTTTTGCAAACTCAACTTCATCAAAATTACTAACCCCGCAATCAACTGTAATAATAAGGTCAACCTTTTTATCTTTTAATTTTTTTATAGCTTCAACATTCATTCCATAACCTTCTTTTTCCCTGTTTGGTATATACACTATCAAATCAGCTCCCATGTCTTTTAAAAAACTTGAAAGTACAACTGATGAAGTAACCCCATCTACATCATAATCCCCAAACACAGCTATCCTTTTTTTCTTTTCAATTGTTTCTTTAATTTCCTTAACAACCTTTTTTATGTCAGAAAACAAAAAAGGGTCATTATTTGACGCATAATCTGGATTTAAAAAATCATCCATTTGCGACTTTTCCTTAATCCCCCTATTGAAAAGTAGTTGTAGTGTTGTAGGGTTTATTTCTGGAAAGAGTTCTATATCTTTTTTATCTATTTTCTTTTTTATCCTCCATTTTTTCATAATCGATATCGATTAATTAAAAAAACAAAGGGCCTAAAGTCCAAAAAATCATACTTATAACCATTCCGACGGCCATAATTATCTTGGCGATTTTTTGCCATTTTTTCTTTTTTGAACTAAAACTATCTGCTGTGAACATATTTTTAATTTTTATATTTATTTATAAAATCTTCTTTATTATTATATTCTACAAAATCTTTATGATGATTTGGTTCAACAAAGCTTTCGTTTTTTTTATGCTTAATGCCACACCAAAACTTTTCCGTTTCTGCTGCCATTTCAACCCAATAAGGGGCTAGTCCATTAGCATAACCACAATATGCACAACCAAACTTCTCATACCAAGCTAAATATTTTAATTTATGCCTATCGATTTTAATATATTTTTTTCTCTTAACATAAGGCTTACCATACAAGGGGAAAGATATTCGATGATAAATTTCTACCCAAAAATCCATAATAATCATCGGAATGGCAACACTTACTATAAGTGGCATAATAATAATATTTTTTAGCCAAATATAGGGTACCTTAATATATTGCATAATTAAGTTTATTTTTTCTTACTGACTATATGAGCCATTTGTGCCATCCTGGCAGAATATCCCCATTCATTATCATACCAAGCAACAACTTTTAACAAATCACCGTCAACAACCTTAGTTAGTTGAAGATCCACAATTATAGAGTGAGAATTACCAATAAAATCAGATGATACTAATGGCTCATTAGTTGCATCTAAAATTCCTTTTAAATTTTTCTGCTTTTTAGCTTGGATAAATAAATTATTAACCTTCTCCACAGTGGTCTTCTTTTTTAAAAGAAAAACAAAATCTGAAACACTGACTATAGCAGTTGGAACACGAACTGAAATTCCATCGAATTTACCTTTCAATTTTGGAATCGTTTTAGTAGTTGCAATAGCTGCTCCAGTTGTTGTTGGAACAATGTTTTGAGCTGCAGCTCTTGCCCTTCGAAGATCCTTCTTAGGCCCATCGATCAAATTTTGACCAGCGGTGTAAGCATGAATGGTTGTCATCATAACTTTCTTAATTCCAATTTTATCCTCTAAAATCTTTGTTACTGGCGCTATACAATTTGTAGTACACGATGCATTAGAAATAATCTTTTCACTCTTTTTTATTTTTTGTTCATTTACGCCAATAACATAAGTTGGGATATCATCGCTTTTACCAGGAGCGGAAATAATAACTTTCTTAGCTCCAGCTTTTATGTGCTTATTTGCACCTTCTTTAGTTCTGAATATTCCAGTACACTCCAAAACAATATCAACCTTCATTTCTTTCCATGGTAACTTTTCTGGATCACGCTCTTCTAAAACTTTATATTTTTTACCACCGACCACTAGGCCATCTTTTGTGCCCTTCACGCTTTTTGAATATGTTCCGTACATTGTATCATGAGCTAAAAGATGAGCCAATGTTTTATTTTCGGTCAAATCGTTAATAGCTACAATTTCAATGCCTTTATATTTATCAAGTAAAATTTTGAAAACAGCTCGGCCAATTCTACCAAAGCCGTTGATAGCTACTCTTATCATATAAATTTTAACGTTTAGCGTTTAGCGTTTAGGTCTATAACTAAAACCTATACCCTATATGCTATACCCTGTTATGATTATTTAATATTAGTTAATTTAACATTTAAATCCAATTTATTCCCCCCTCTTAAAATCTCTAACTTAACTTCACTTCCAATTTTGTATTCCTGAATTATTTCGCTTAAATTTTTATTCACCCCCAACTCTTCACCTTCAACAGAAACTATAATATCTTTGTATTTAATTCCAGCGGCTTGAGCCGGGCTTCCACGAAGTACTGCATCGGTAATTTGAGATGAAAAAATAAAAGCTCCTCTTTTTTGAGTGACACCGTCTAAAAACTGACTACCCTGAGGAAACTCTGATAAATCAATATAGTTAACACCCAGATAAGCCCTTTCAATCTCCCTATCTTTAAATACTTGGTTGATCTTATTCTTAAAATAACTAATTGGAATCATCTTAACTATCCCGCCATCAACTTTGTCAGCAATACCAACTACCTCAGCGCTAGGGTTAATAAGCGGAGCGCCAGAAACACCATCACCGCTTACCACAAACCTTCGCCCCAAAACCTCACTTGATTGAACCAGGTTATCAAAACTATCAACACTAACTAAAGTATGCTTAAAGGTGTTGCCAAAAAAATCAACACTTATAAGTTCATCTAAGATATTCATTCTATCAGACTCTCCAATTTTTATTGGGACTAAAACATTACCATCTGTTTCTGCTTTTAAAAATAAAGCCCCTGTTGATGGATCAATAACCTTTTCTTTAAAGGATAAAACCCTGCCTTCACTTAAAATAACTAAATCACTATTAATTTCTTTTTCTAGGTTATCAGCTACTGTCACAATCCAACCATCATCAGTTAAGACAAATCCATAAGCGATTATATCTTGGGGTAAATAATAATTATCCAAGATGTTAGCTGAAGCCTCTTTTGCCTTGGCTATTCCTATTATACTTTTTTTAACTGTATCAATAGAAACATCTTTTAAGACCTTTTCTGTATCTTTAAAGATTAAAACTCCACCATCTTGATCGACATCCTCTTTATCCTGAGATCCATTACAGCAAATAAGCTCTGTTGGGTATAAATTTTCTACTGTCAAAGCACCCCAAATACCAGCTACAAAACCGATAATAGCAGCCAAAAAAATAATTGTTAATCGTTGAAATAATTTCATATCTTTAAATTCAAATATTATAATCTTTTAAAATAAATTAAAACCATCTTGCTGAAACAAGTGCAATTGTTATTATAACAATACTTATTACCATATGTCTAACTATTTTTATTCTATCGAGCAATCCTCTTAAATGAAAATAGCCAATACCCATAATGGAATAATAAACTGCTAAAAGGACCAAGCCATTAACATAAAAACTTGTTGGCAAAAATGTTAATGCCCAAAAAATTTCCACCATCACCAACGTTATTGCTATATTGTAAAAATAATTAATTCTATCTAGGACTCTATATATGTGAAATATTTGATGATTGGATAAAAATGTAAAAAATAAAAATAAAATAATAACCAACCACAAAGAAAGACCAAAAATAACAAACAAGGAAAATAAACTAGAATAAACCAAAAACAGCGAAGTAAAATTTATGACCGTAAAAATATTTTCTATAAAATAACTTTCCTTGTTATAAAAATACGAATACAAACTATCTAAAAATAAAAAATATAAAAAAACAAAGAATAAAACTGAAATTTGAATTAAAATTTTATTCTTTAAAAAAAGAATAAACGATAAAGTACCAAAAAGCAAGAAAATTGGACTTACAAAAAATGTATAATTTCTATCCTCTACAGCAATCTTGAAAATCGTTCTTAATTTCAAAAAGATACTATCTCCTGATCTAAGCTCCTTGCGTATAGCAACATTTTTTGGCAATATTTTCCAAACAGAAAAAATAATCACCCAAAACATTAAAAAAACTAAAAGCCAAAATAAAATTGGCTGCAACACTAAAATTTCAAACGACGTTAAAATAATTAATGTCGAAGTAAATATATTTAATTTTTTAAGATTCATTAATCTTCTGGGCATCTTATTGCCACTCCCCTAAAATACCATCTAGTCTGTCTACCTCTTTAATCAACTCTGTCTTATCTTCTTGGTTAAGAACCGATAACTTATTTATAGTATTAAGAGAAAGCGTTAATTTTAAATGAAATGGCTTATTTAAAGTAGGAACAACCGCTTTAAACATTTTATCAAGGGAGTCATGGCTAAATTTAGCCATCTCCTTGTTTGAATTTTTATTTTCAATTGCTAAAAAAGAACTTTTAATATCGTCTATAACAGACCTATAATCACTTTTCATTTCTTCTTTATCAATCGGTGTTCTTGGGCTGTTAACTGATAAATCTTTTTTGACTTCCTCTTTTTGAGCTTGTTGTGCTCCTGTGTCTATTTTCTTATTGTTCTGGTTTCCAAAAAAAACATTGAATAAATACAAAATTAAAACAAGAATAATGGCAAAAAATAATATTTGCCATGGATTTTTTCCATCGGTAGTTCCAGGTGTTAAATTGTTTTCTTCTGTTTTTGGCATTGTTTTATTGTTTTTCACCCCCCATAAGTATTTGATTGCTTTAAATATACAACTATTTTATCACTTGTTGCCCAAAAAATCAATAATAATTTTTATTAATCAAAGTTATTTATATTGTCTAATTTTCTCCATTAAGTCAAGATAAAACTTTAAATTATGGATACTAGCTAATCGTTGTCCTAAATTCTCATTCATTTTAAATAAATGATGCAAATACCCTGTTGAATAATTTTGACAAAGCTCGCAATCACAGTTTTTATCGACTGGATTTAATTTACCTTTAAATTTAGCGTTAGTAATATTAATTGTTTTATAAAAATTTTTCTTTTTTATATCACCCTTGCCCTGCCATAAAAATATTCTCCCATGACGAGCTTCACGTGTTGGGATGACACAATCAAACATATCCCAACCATAAGAAGAACACTTTACAATGTCTTCGGGGGTTCCAACTCCCAAAGCAAACCTTAGAGAATCTTCAGGAATAAAACTAGCTGTTTTTTCTAATATTTCACTCATAAAATTCCCCTTTTTATCAACGTGCCGAGCTCCAAAACCATAACCATCCCAGCCCAAGGCTGATCCGCCCTTGGCGGAAAAACCTATCTCTATCAATTTCTTCACACAATATTCCCTTAAATCAACATAAGGCCCCCCCTGAACCACGCAAAATATAAGGGGCCTATCTTTTTTCTTGATTTTTCTTATTTTAAGCTGTTTTTTATATTCAATCATGCATCGTTCTGCCCAAACTATAGTCCGCTCTACGGCTGCTTTAATTTTCTTTTTGTTAGAATTATTAGGCGGTGGATCATCAAAACATACCATCATATCAACGCCTAAATCAAACTGTATTTGAATTGATTTTTCTGGCGTTATTTTGTGCAATGATCCATCAAGTGGAGATCTAAAAATAACTTCATTATCGGTAATTTTACCCATCTTAGGGTTTTTATGCACTAAAGAAAAAACCTGATACCCGCCACTGTCTGATAATAGTGGCTTGCTCCAATTCATAAACTTATGAATCCCACCGACTTTTTTAATAATCTTCATGCCTGGAGACAAATAAAGGTGATAAGTATTTACTACCATCGAACCCATTCCCAGAGAATCTAAATCCTTTCTACTAAGAGACTTGATATAGCCCCTGGTTGCATCAGGCATAAAAAACGGAGTTTCAATGCCTCCGTTTTTTGTTTTTATTTCACCTAATCTTAAATTGTTTTTAAATTTTTTTGTAATTTTAAACATTATATATCTAATTTACAATTTTCAACATCCCCTAACCCCTCCTTAAAAAGGTGGGGAATAAATTTTATTCCACCAATCCCCTCCCTGAAGTTATTGGGTCATCTTGTAAATCGGTTGAAAGTGGTTTATGACTTGATTTAATCTCTACTTCTGTTGTTCCATCAATTCCCGTCAAAGTTGTCTCTCCAAGCAAAATTAAAATTGTATTCCTATCTTCTTCGGTTGGCTTAATACCAACTTCAAAGTCCAAACTTCCTTTTTTAACGCTAACTGGCAAAGAATTAATTGTCCAACTTATTTCCCTGGTCGATTCATTAAATAGAACCTCACCGATATCCTTGTTTACTTTGTCTGACCAAGTTACATTATCTGGTAACTTTGCCTTAACCACAAGATTCTTAACTTCACTTAAACTATTTTCTACTGTCCAAAATATTCTATATTTAGTATCTTCACCCACCTTTGGCGGCAAAGGACCAGAACCAACTGCAATATTATCGTTATTAAAATAACGAGCCTGAGCATCAAGAACTAGATCTGTATTTATATCAACTGCAATCTCATTACTTTTAGCAATTAACTCAACCTCAGCATCCCCAATTTTACCAACCTTCATTTCAACCCAGCTTTTCAATTGAAGCCCACCTTCGCTTGAATCTATTTTATTTAAAACATCTGAAATTTTAAGTAAATCAATAAATAAATCAATAACCCCCTCTTCTTTTGACGAAAAAGAACTAAGCTTTAATATTTCATCACTAGTCCATGTAATTTCGCTATTTTTTACAACTCCGTTGTTTTCGTCCTCTAAACTATCCCAATCAATTAAGTTAATTTCTTTTTCTCCCTGGTACCCCTTAATGTAAGCCTTAACTTCTACATCCTTTAAATCACTTTCACCTTTGTTTTCATAAACTATTGAATAACTTAAATTATCACCAAAACTAATTGATTTTAACTCATTGCCCCCGTTTACTATTAAATCTAGCCCAATCTCTTTTCCGACAGCCTTAACGGTGATAAAATTCTCAGCAATTAAATTATAGTTCCCCTCACCATCACCAATTTCAACCCTGGCTAAAATTATTTGATCCTCACTAATTTCACCTGTGAAAACTCCTGTTAATTCAAATTTTTCCTCTCCGCCGGTTTCTAATGTTTCTATCTCCCACACATCATATTCTACTCCAAAATCAAGACCAATAACCTCAACGTCTTTAACTGGATCTGTTTCAAATTCCTTAACCTCAAAATTTTCCGGATAAACAGCAATTAATCTTAAATTATCGATATCCTCCTTTGAATTATTAGTTACCTCTAAATTATATTCTAAATCTTGATCTGGTATTATTTGTGGAACACCGGAAACTTGAACCAAGACAGCTGCTTCAGAAATTTCTGTTGTTGCCGTAGCTAGCTCCTGAAATTCAGATGAAAAATTAGCTGGCTCATAAGAAAGTGACACTAAAAGCGGCTTATTAGCTCCTTCATCGCCAACTAACCGGCCGATTATCTCGATCTCTTCATCTTTAAAAGGTTCTAAGCTTGAAAGGGTAAAAATATTATTATAAGCATTATCTGGCTCAATCGTTGATGATTCATAAATAAACCCCTCTGGATAACTCAAAAGAAGTTGCATTTTTGTCATTTCAACTTTATCCCTGTTTTCATATTTAATTTTGTATGTAATTTTCTCACCAGACGAAACAGCGCCTGGATGATCTACCGTTAAAAGAATGCTTTTTGTTTCTTCAACAACGTCTACTGGCTTGTCTTGCCTATTAAAAATAACCCAGCCAATAATAAAAAATAAGAAAATTAAAAAAGCACAAGAAAAAAATGTCGTAAAGAACATTTTTACTCCCCCTTTTGACTTTTTGTCTAATTTTTCCATATCAACACTCTCTTCACCCGCACTCTCTCCATAAATCTCTGACAAATCATCTTTTATTTTTTTGCTTTGGAAACTTAACTCGTCATCGTCACGAGACTTTTTCCTAAGTTTTATCATAATTTTTTATTTTACTTCGAAAATCTTTCCGAAAAATTTATCGTAAATTAATTGATCTAAATTATCATCACTTGGCGATTTAACCCAAGTCGTCTTCCAATTAGTTGGAGTAACTAGCTTATAGTTAAAATCAGAACTCATACCAGCTTGTTTTTGCACCAAAAGAGTATGGCTCCTCAAATCTCTAACTGGCATATCTTCTTCTTTTGCAAAAGAAGATATTATTTTACCCATAAAATTCTCCTCCTTCTCTATAATTCCCTTTTTAAATAATCCGAATGGCAATTTATATTCAATCTCAATAACTGCTTCTTCACCCGCATCAAGTATAGACCAATTACCAAAAACTGTTTTGCCAAACTGATCATACATTCTTGTTCCACTGGCTGAATCAATTAAATAACCGCCATCTAGCCTGCTTACATCTTCGTCTACCTCCAGCTCTCCCTCTGGTCTTCTGAAAAACTCAGGTCCAGGAGCCTCAAAACCACGGGCTGCTATAAATTCTGAGCCTTGTGGAACATAAACCCTTAACCAATTAACATTTCTTAATCCTTGGAAAAAATCCATTGGATCACCATTATGTTTCCTTGTAATTATTAATCTATTAAAAATACTGCCGTCTCTTCCAACCTTACTCTCTAAATCAATAGTTTGCTCTATGGCACCATCTGCCTTACCTCCTCCAACATTAGAATTAACCACCATCAAATAATCGCCCTGTGCCTCTCTAATTCCTCCATCTAATGAATATTTTTTTACAACTTTCTGAACACTATTATCACCAAAATAAAGCTGTAAATCTTTTTTCTTAGTTGCCGAATTTAAAACATTAACAAATCCCAAGACTCCGCCTTGCTCTGCCAAAGTCTCTTCTTCGGTAAGCCTGCTTAACAGTTCTACGCATAAATCGCTCAAAAATTTCTTTGGCTTGTTTTCTTCTCTATCATACTCTACCTCAACATTGTACTGAGTAACCGACATAAAATTATCAACAGTTACAATGTCGCCATATTCTTCCATTTTAATTGGACCAGTAATCTTAAGTAAATCTATTATTACCTGTGGAGTCATAGCAATTACCCCATCAACAGTTCTTCCACCGCTGTACTCATAAAACTGCATTAACTTTTGAGCTGAGGTCGGAAAGTCTGGCCACCAATTAGCATCATGAAATTGCCATAAAGGGGATATTGAATAAAATTGTTCTGGAGCACTAATCCTTTTATTAAGGCCGCCCCGCAAATCATAACTACCGCCTCCAGGCATCTCTATATTTTCAATTACGCCACCGTCTACATCTATCAAGGCAAAACTTCCAATAAACCCGCCAGTTGCCCTAATTTCATGATTGTTTTGAAACACTAAAAGATATCTTTTAAATTGATCTTTACCTAAAATAATCTCCCAACTTCCTAATAATTCATAAAAGTTATCTAAAGATGATACCAAAAGCGGGAAAACCTCTTTTATGCGCATCACTTTTTCGACATCCTCATCATCCAAGATACTTAAATTTACATCCATTAAATTATCACTGGCTATCTTTAATTCATTACTGGCTGACCAAACATTACCCTTAACAGAAGAAACTTTAGATAAAATATTTCCCGGTAAATTAACTCCTTCAAGCACGGTATCGTTAATTTTAATTGAGGGCATCTTACTGTCCTCCGAACTGTAGAGCAAACTTACCAAAGCCGAGTTTAAATAAACCGCCGACCTACTTACACTTTCACCAAAATTTACTAAATTTTTTCCGCTTGACACCCTACCGCCATCAAGTTGGGTTTTCTCTAATAATTTAACAACAAAAGAATTTATTTCTGCTAATTCTTGATTAGCTTTTTCAAAATTACCCAGAGATTCAAGAAAATAGTAATTAGCCTTTGTTAAATTATTGTCTAAAACAGATTCCCCGCCCATTTTTAAACTATCTATTGCTGTAGTTGCCTCACCTAAGACAACTCCCTTTTTATCGGTGGCGTTGTATAAAAATACTGATTCAAACGGTAAAACTAATATAAAACAAAATACTACAAAGGTAGCAAGCGACTTGTCCCATTTTTTTGGCAAAGAAAATTTAAAAAATCTTGGGATTTTACCCCTTGTTAAACTAGCTAAATCAATAAATAAATCTTCTGCCCAACTGAAAACTGTATAAACCGGCATAATAAGCGTTTTCCAAAAACCTATCTTCTCATTCTTTTTTCTGTTTTCCCAAACAAAATCTTCATTTATTAAATTAGGTTTAATCCTTGATTCCTTTTTTACTTTAACTTTTTTTATTGGTTTTATCTTCCCCCGCCACGTTAATGGATTTAATGAAAGCGGGGTCCCGCTTAAGCGGTGATTGACTTGAACTTTTACCGGTGAATATTGTGGTGGCAATTTATAGTTCTCTGGTTTACCTTTTATCAACCCCTTAATTTCATGAGTATTTTTATCTCTCAAGTTAACAATATGTGGGGAGTCATCAAAAACCCTTAAGTCAAAATCGATACTAATATCCTGAGCCTTTTTAACAAAAATAACCTTTTCGGTTTGTTTATTTTTAACTTCCTGATTACCCTCAAAACTTTCATCTAAAGATTTTTTAATCTCACTTAATTCATTAGAAAAACTACTAAAGGTATGCTTTTGGTTGACCCTTTGCATTTCGACTTGTCTTCTGATGGTATCAAAATAAGGACTACCCACTTGCGGAGTACCAAAAACATCTGGAGAAAATAACCTTTTAGTCTCTTTTTTCTCAGCACTAAAACTAGCCGAAACCTTCTTTGCTTCGGTTTTTGGTCGATTGCTTTTTACCACCCTCTTCTTGGCTACTTTCTTTTTGGGTACTACTGTTTTTTTTGCAATTTTCTTTTTAGTTGCAATCTTTTTTGCAGTAGTCTTTTTTGTAGCAACTTTTCCGCCCAAGACGGACCGGCCTCGGGCCGGCTTCACTGGCTTCTTAGTTACAGCCTTCTTTCTTGTTATGGTTTTTTTAACCACCTTTTTAGCAACCTTCTTTTTTGGTTGTGCTTTAGCTCTAGGCATTTATAAAACTATAATCATCCTTAACTACCTCCTTTACAAAGGAGGTAAAAAAAAATTTATATTTGCTTTTATACTTTTATATTTTTATGCTCTACTAAATCTATTATATTATATTTTTTAGAATAAGACAAATTATCTAAAAACTTCTTACTAACAACTTCCCAGGTAAATTCTTCCGGATTTTTGTCTATTAAATTATCGTCAATTAAAGCAATATTTATAGCCTCTTTAATCTCGGCGACATTAAATGGATCAACCATTATTGCCCTGCCACCAACAACCTCAGGTAATGATGAAGAATAACTGGTTATTACCGGCGTATTACAGGCAAAAGACTCAAGCGGAGGAAAACCAAAGCCCTCATAATATGAAGGATAAATAAAGGCTTTGGCTAAATTATAAAGCTTGACCTTCTCATTATCATCTATATAACCGGTAAAAATAACCCTATCTAGAACCTCAGCACTCTTAATGGTTTTAAGTATTCTGTTCTTTTTCCAGCCTATTCCACCGATAATGACTAATTTAACGTCCTCCGAGACTAAACTAAGCGCCTCAATAAAACTTTCTATGTTTTTCCTTGGCTCTAAATTTCCTACATATAAAATAAACTTTTCTGGCAAGTTATATTTACCCTTAACACCTTCTAGTTGCTCTTTGTCTAAAACCTTATATTTATCATGAACACCTGAATAAATAACTTTTATTTTATCTGATTTTATTCCATAAAAATTCATTAAATCTTTTTTTGTATTTTCAGAAACAGTAATAATAGAATCAAATTTTTTAACTTGCTTCTTAAAATTAATGGCTTTATGCCAAATTCTTCTCTTTAAGCTATAAAATTCCGGGAACATCTCAAAGCTTAGATCGTGAACAGTTATAATTTTTCTGCAATTATCTGAAATCGAAATAAAATTTAGATTTGGAACAAAAAATACGTCTATCTTTTCCCCCCCTAGAATATCCTTAAATTTTTTATTAATCATTTCATCTACCTTGGGCCAGCCAAATAAAAAAAAGCTTAAATTTAAAAGCTTATTTGGATAACTAAAATCACAATAAAAAACATTATCATAGTTAAATTTTGGTAAATTTTTTACTAAATCCTTCTTGGCGGTATTATAAAAAAGAAAATATTTATTTTCTCTATCTGTTTTAAAAATGTTTTTTAAAAGATTATAAGTATACTCTCCTACACCGGAATAATTTTTATCCAAGAGAGGGCGCATGTCAATAGCAATGTTCATAGTAAATAAAAATCAAAATGCAAAAATTAAAAATCAAAATTAAGGAGTCCCGGCGAGCCGGGACGATATTTAATATATCTATTTCTTAATACTTTCAAACTTTTTTAAAAATTTTTTCACTCCTTCCCGTCTAATTGGGTGAACAATATCTAAGACTTTTTCTATCGATACCCATTTCCAGCTTCTAAAATCATAAGGGAATAGCTTTATATCGCTATCTTTACCAATAAATTCTGCCACATAAAGACTTTGTTTTTGTCCTTTATAGTTTGAATGTTTATAAACTCCACCCTTTTTATGACTTCTTATTTCTTCGCCAGACCTTTTGCTAAACTTATACTTATGAACATTTTCAAACTCACCCTTAAAAGTAAACCTCTTCGTTCCTATTTCTTCGCTTAGCTCTCTTTTTCCAGCATCCCTAATGTCCTCCCCCTCTGTTCCACCCTGGGGTAATTGAAAATGACCTTTTTCATCCTCTCTTTCAGCTAAAAATATCTTTATCTTACCCTTCTCTTTTTTATACATAAGACAGGCTACATTTCTTCTGTAAAAATGAGGGTTAATTAATTTTTCTTTTAAAAAAACAAGCGGAAAAACAACAACTGCTTTAAAAATCCTTTTTATTCGTTTTGGTTGTTGAATTAACCGCCAAAGCCACTCTAACTCTATTTTTCGCATCCAAACTGGGGCTCTTTCTATTTTTTCAGTTAAAAAGTCAAAAGTACCTCCAACCCCCATGGCCACTCTAACTGAGGGAATCTTTTCTAAATGTGTATAAATAAATTTTTCTTGATACCTTGCTCCTAAGGTTACAAAAAGTAATTTTGGGACAAATTCATTGATTTCTTTAATTTTTGCATCTTTTCCTCCACGCTCAATATCTTGAACTAAAAATTTAAGGTTTGGATATTTATTTTCTAAAACTATCTCTATATCGTCTTTTTTTGACAAACTAGTATTCCAATTTAAAATACAAACCTTAAGCCCTTGCTCTTCGGCTTCTTTTAAGAGTTTAAAAGTTAAATCTGATCCTCTAATATGCCTTTTTATCCTAGGTGGAATTAAATGTGACATTAGAACTACGCCAAACCCATCAGCCAAAGATAAGTCAGCCCTGTTTAAAATTTGATAAAATTCTTCATCTCTCTTAGCCGCAATTAAAAACTCCGGATTTACAGTCACTATATAATGCTGTTTACTGGAATTAAAAAATCCTTTAATAACCTCAAAGGTTTTATTTTTGGTAATACTATCTATATTTACACCTAAAATTCTAACTTTTTTCATACATAAATATTTTACCTAATAATATTCTTTATAGCAAATAAAAAGAACCCTTTTATAAGGGCTCTTTTTTATATCTCTAACTATTTTTTATTCCTTAGACGGTTCATCTTTTTTAGGAAAACTATCCTCTTCTTCCTTACCAGCGTACTTTTCATAAGCTAAGTAGGCAATTACAAGGACAAATAAAACGATTAACCACCACCAGTCCGCAAAACAACTTGTTGCTTCTTCTTCGCAAGGAGTTGAAGTTCCACATACCCCCTCTTCTTCGCTAACAACTTTTTCACCTAAAACCTCACCTTCTCCGATTTGTTCACCTTCACTAATAACACCTTCTTCCTCTTCTTCTCCTGTTTCACCATCCTCATCACTTCCTGGGGCTAAGCCGCCTACCGGACCTTGGCCTCCAATTGGAGTTATTCCGCCCTCACCGCCAGTTGGTGGAACTAGGGCTTCCTCGATAAGGCAAACATTGCTGCAACCATCACCATTTACTAAATTTCTATCGTCACACTCCTCTGTCCCCTCTAATACACCATTACCACACAGCGTATCGGTTTCTATTTTATAAAGACATACTTTTTGAATATCAACGCTATTTGGCGCATTTTCTGGAGGACATACAGTTCCAGTATCCATTATAATGGTATTTTCTCCTTCAAGGAAAACAAAATCGCCAGTTAACTGAGTTCGAAGAGTTTCATCCCCGAGTCTATCAAATATAATATCTCCAACTTTACCATTTACACTAAAAATAAAGTTTTCTGCCGGTTGGGACTCTTCCGGGCCACTTCTATGAACCTCAGCGTAAACGCTGTATAGTCCGGTTTCTAAAACAGAAACATCTTCTGTGTCTTGATTTTGATATACCGTCCAACCCGGTAACTGACAATTTTCACCAATAACTTTTAAACTGGTTTCAAAAATATAATCGGCTCCAGCACAACTTTCAGTTGTACAAATTGCGCTACAACCATCACCCGAAACTGTATTACCATCATCACAATCCTCGTTAGCATCTAAAATTCCGTCGCCACAAGCTGGGACTCTTTCTTCGTCTAAAATCCTAATAGTTAACTCACTACTATAGGCCTGTTGGCCTGAGGTCTTGGAAATAGTTCGACAATAATAATTAGTATCAATTAAAAGATCTGTTAAAACTATTGTATGGAATGTTTTAAGGGTAGAATCCATTCCGGTCGGAGATCCATAACCTAAGTCTGGCCAACTTCCAAGATTACTATTAATTATTGGGGATAAACTACAAACAACCCTACTATCAGCACTTTTATTGGTGTGCCAATTAATAGTTGCTGTGCTCGTAGCGGTCCCTGCTACTTTTTCTGAGTGAATGTATAAACCGGTCGGCCCTCCGCCGCCACCACCGCCGCCGCCACAGCTGGTAGTTTTACTCGGATTATTATCATCGCAATCTGATGGACCACATTCCCCGCCTTCTATAAAGTAACCATCTTTATCGTTATCGGTACAGGTTGGTCCAGGACATTCATCGTCATAACCGTCACAATCTTCATCTACTTCGTTACCGCAAATCTCTTCTGCCCCTGGATTAATTGCAGGATCATCGTCCTTACAATCTATTTCACCACAATCTCCACCTTCAATAGAATAACCATCTTCATCAAGATCGGTACAAACTAAATCTTGAACATTACCGAAATTAAGCTCAAAAGACTTATTATCAACGGTTAAAGTTATTTCTTCAGTAGTAGTTGGCGCGGTTTGAGTCCAGCCTGGCTGATTAACTTCCACCACCACGTAACTACCCAAAGTAAGATTGTCAAAAGAATAACCTAAAGCTGTTGTTGTAGCGACAGAAATAGGAGTACTGGTTGAAATAGTATAATCATATAACTCTATTCCCCAATTTAACAAATTTGGTTCACCATCATCTAAAATACCGTTAGCATTCAAATCATTGAACTTAACCCCGAAAATATCTCCAAATTCTTCACCGCCACAAATATCACCTTCATCAATATTACCATCACAATTATCGTCTATTTGATTACATACTTCTGTTGCCCCTGGATTAATTGCAGGATCATCGTCCTTACAATCTATTTCACCACAATCTCCACCTTCAATAGAATAACCATCTTGATCATTATCGGTACATAAACTGGAGCACTCCTCAAGTGGAACACTAACGTAAGTTGTGTAATACCCATCATCAGCGACATTAACAGTTAACCAGAAGTGAGAATAATTATCATCTTGGGTTAGCCAAACTTCATCTTGACCGGCGCTATGAGTCTTTTCTCCATCGGTATCGTTATACCCGCCGACCACAATATCTTTTTCCAAGGTATTATTTCCTGAAGCGTCATTTAACAAATGAACTGGATTAGCATTCAAAAATTCAATATAACCTGTAGCGTGCTCTAGGTCTTCTGCCAAAGGATTGGTTCCATGAACAACCAACCTTACTTGACCTTTAATTCTTTGAACAGCAATACCAGAAACATTTTCATAATTTAATATGTCAGTATCCTCGATAAATGCCCCATTCTCATACAATGGGAACCATTCACCGGGCTCATAAATATTAGTAGCACTGCCAACGTAAATTTTATCTTCATAAGAAGAATTATTTTGACTAAATGAATTATTGATAATAACCCTAGCCATTATTGGTTCACAAACTTCCATTTCGCAAGTTGCACTACATCCATCGCCATCTAATGTATTACCATCATCGCATTCTTCACCTTCGTCTAAAATTTCATTTCCACACTGCCCAAAATAATTTCCAAAATCATAATCTACTAAATCTTCCTGATCACCTAAAGCAACCTCGTAATAACCCGGGTCAGCTGGATATGTTTGAGTATAATTGCCGATATTATTCCCCTCGGTTACAGTATAACTACCGGCTTCAAGACCGGAAAATTTATAACAACCCTGTTCATCAGTTAATTGAGTTAAATTAGCGTCTCCGCCTAAAACAATTTCCCATCCAGGAACCGTTTCTTCGCCATCCAAATTGCCGTCATTATTAGAATCACTGTATTTACAGCCAGAAATAGATCCATATTCACAAGTTGCAAAAGCAATTTGTTCAAATATAGCATCTAATTGCTCACCTGTTGGAGCAAAGTAGTATTCTGCTCCAGTGATAGTAGCAATATTTTGAAGCATTGTTTCGTTAATATCATCTCCAAGTCCGATAGTAAAAATTTTATAACCAAGGGCCGCGGCCTCAGCTACCTTACTTTCTGCATAAGCTACATCCAATGGATCCTCACCATAACCAGAACCATTGGGTTTATTAGCCTTTCCATCGGTTAAAAGAATCTCGATTTTAACCAATTGAGGGTTACCATTAACTCCAGATAGTTCTTGATTAGCCAAATTTATAGCATCTCCAATATTAGTAGCTCCTCCCACTGTTAAAGCGTTGATAGCGGTTTCGGTTACACTATGATCATTAGATAAAGTTTTATCCAAAGTGGCCTCAGTAGCAAAAGAAACTAAAGCTGACTGATCATTTAAATCAAGATTGCTTAAAAAATAATTTGCCGCATCTTGAGCTTGACTAAGTCTGGTTGGAATTTCATAGCCCATGCTGCCTGATCGGTCCATTATAAACACTACATCGATATCTGACCGACACATACCAGGTAACATACACTCGTTAGTACAATTATCATCATTAATCTGGTTTCCATCGTCACACTCTTCATAACCTTCATTCGTTATACCATCACCACAATAAGATCCTGGAATAACTATAATATTACAAAAATCATTACAAAAATCGCAAGACTCACCATAAGCGGGGTCACAACCAATACCGTTGTCGCCCCCTTCATCACACATTTCACCTTGATCAAGGTTACCATCCCCACAAACAGGCTCTATAGTACATTCACTGCTGCACCCATCGCCTGAAACTGTATTGCCGTCGTCACATTCTTCACCTACTGTTAAAAATCCATCGCCACACTGTTCAATTGGCTCAAAAAGAGCACAAATTGGATTTAAGCTATTAGCGCTAGAGTTATCCGGATAATAAGCATGTTTGGCAACTACTTTACTTGCCTCACTGTTAACGATTAAAAAACTATTAACCGTATTTGTCACAGAAGCATAAGCAACATTATCGGCTAAATCATCTGTAGCACTAGATTCTGCGATAACTCCAGCAATATCTTCTAAAACCACTTTATACTGTTCATGCGGTTGCGATACATTTACCCTGTTTGGATAACCGTCAAAAGCAGATAATTTAACCGTATAATTGCCCGCTGGAACTGTTGCGGCAACAATCTCTTGTGAATTTCCAAGAGTATTGTCAGATCTAAGCCTTTTAGTAAAATTAACAAGAATTTGATCCCCTGTTGCGGTAAATGGACAATTTATTCTTTGGATTTCACATGTACTACTGCAGCCATCGCCGTCCTCTGTATTGCCGTCATCACATTCCTCGCCATCATCCAATTCACCATTACCGCAAGAATTCATACATTCTACTGTAGTATTATCTTCAATATAAACTGACCAATTAGTTTGCTTTGAATAATATTTAGCTTTATTGGTTATTATACTGCCACACTCTGCATCTTCTGAAACCATAACAGTTAACTCTACTTCATGCTTTTCTCCTGGCTCCACGACCCCAAAATTCCATTGTGCATATCCAGAACCCTGGTAAGGACTACCGGTAGAACTAACATAACTGGTATTTGTATCGTATACATCTTTTAATTTAACCCCCGTACCAGTACAATTAGCTGTTCCAATATTTTCTAAAGTTAATTCGTATATAAGGTTTTCACCGGGAGCAACGGTATCACGATTATCGGTTTTTGTTATTTTTAAAATACATTCTTCAATTGTTGCTTCTTCACACTCATCATTCTCGCTTCCCGGGGTACCAAGGTCACCCAATCCATAAGAAGAACTAGATATGCACCAATTTTCTTTATCATTATTGTCTAATAAATCGTCTTTTAAGATTATAGATTTTCCCTTCTTAATATCCCATGAACTAGCATACTCTACTCTATCAATTTCAGTTAAAAGCCCATTTAATAAAACAATCTCATCTCCTGAATTAGTAAGAGCAATATCACTTCCATAGGCATAGTCAACAGTTACCCCTCCATTCACGCTTGTGTTTCCGTTTCTTCCTAAAACCAAATAACCAAAGGCTGGAATAGTTAAGGATCCACCATTATTTATAACATGACTATCAGTATCATTATCTTTAATGGTCCAACCATTAATATCAATTGGCGCGCTAGAACGGTTATAAAGTTCAAACCACTCTCCACTGCTATCGCCAACTCGATGAGGGTCGGCCATTATCTCGTTAATAACTACCGCATAATCTAAAATAACAGCATCGGCAGTATTAACTGCTACTAAAAGATTAAACGGTACTGCCAATAAAATCATCAAAAAATAATAAAGTCCTTTTTTAATTTCCCCCCCTGTCCGTGAAAATTTTCTTTGCATAATTTTTTAAGATTATTAAACAATTATATGTTAAATTTAAATTAAAATCTCTCCACCTATTACTCCTTATGGGGCTTTCGCCGAATGCTCTTTTGTTGATAAATTTTCATATCTTGAAAAAATTTTTATTTAATTTTTTCAAGCGATATAGATATATCGTTGAAATAAATTTAATAACAATTTACCAAAATATGGGGATTTAGGACAAAAATGGTATTCGGTGATGACCCACCATATCTACTAAAAAACAGCAAATAAGAAGAGAAATTTCCTTTAAAACCGATTTTACGCAAAACAAAACTAGCCCTATGGGGTTTTTAGAGTTGTTTTTGTAAAGAAAACTATTTTTGTTTTCCTGCTAATTGCCCATTTTAGGCCAGTTAGCTTTTTATTTTGTTTAATTTTGATTTCGAATTTTCTTCGAAATATAACAAAGAACGTTTTACTAAAAAGTACAAATTTTTTAATTTTTGTTTTAAGAAATCATATTATTTCATCATATGATTTCAAAAAATAAGTGTCAATAGTTTTCTCCACAGTTTACCAAAACTAAAGAGACCCCTCCAAGCTTCAACTGGTAGAAGGGTCTCTTTTTCGCTTCCGATACTTATAAGCGATCCCGCTAAGAGGGACGAGCGTCCCGCCCTTTTCAAAAAAGAGCGGAACCGAGCTGAGGAGCTTATACACTGGGTTAACACCTTACGCTCTTGCGCAGGGATCTCTAATATATTACTTTTCTTCTTCTTTATAATAATTTACATAAACCAGGTAGGAAATAATGGCAAGTAGTATTAATATTAACCACCACCAATTTACAAGACAATCAGCCAAAACACATCCTTTATCATCGCATTTTTCACTCTCATCTTCTTGATCATCTGTATCTTCTACTTCTACTGGCATTATTACTAATTCATCTTCTTCGGTGGTTGTAGCGGTACCCTCTTCTTCTATAACAATTCTTTCACCTAAAACTTCTCCCTCGTCCACTGGCTCAACTGGACCAGTATCAGTTGGAATCTGGCCGCTTTCTCCAAGATTAGCTCCTGTATCACCGTTTCCACTAACTGCTCCTCCAGATCCTTCGCTTCCCCCTGTTTTTTCTTCTGGTGGAAGCTCTTCTTCTGTTGTTGTTTCTTCTTCAATAACTTCCGGAATAAGTTCTTCATCAGAAATTACCACCATAACCTCCGAGCCAAATACTTCCGGTGAAGCAGCTGAGACTGGTCTAAAGTAGTACGTTAAACCTGGTTCAAGGCCCATAATGGTAACACTATGAAAAGTAACCTTATCTGGATACTCTATAGTTGAATATAAATATCCAAGATTTGGCCAAGGACCAAGCGGATCTACGGGCTCTAATCCATATACAACCCTGCTGGTTGCCAGCTTATTAGTGTGCCAGGTAATAGTAGCGCTAGCTGAACCAGGTTCAAAAGCATCTTCACCATGAATATATAGAGTAGATGGTCCACCGCCGCCGCCTGAAGTGGTTATAATTATAGTTGGACAACCTTCATCAACCTGACCATTACAATCATCATCGATTCCATTGTCACAAATCTCTGCCATGCCCGGGTTAACTGCGCCATTTCCATCATCACAATCCGAACCAGGTAAGCAGTTTTCCCCATAACCATCCTGGTCATTGTCTATGCAAATAGGTCCGTTATTACATCCCTCATCGGTCTCCCCATCACAATCATCATCAACTCCGTTATAGCAAACTTCTTCAGCCCCAGGGTTAATGGCCGGGTTTGTATCGTAACAATCAGGACCAGGTAAGCAGTTGTCCCCATAGCTATCTTGGTCGAGATCTATACAAGTAAACAAATAATTACCAAAATCATTACCCACAGAATCCTCATCCTCACCCAAAGTTATTTGATAATAATTTGGTTTGGTTGGATAGGTTTGAATATAATCTGTCGTAGTAGCGCCCTCACTGACAGTATAATTACCAGCTAATAATCCGGCAAATTGATAACAGCCCTGTTCATCGGTTAACTGGCTTAAATTAGCATCTCCAGTTAGGTTAATTTCCCAGTTAGGCAAAGTTTCTTCGCCTAAAATAACCCCGTCGTTATTAGAATCTTCGTATTTACAACCAGAAATAGAACTATATTCACAAGTTTTCCAGGCAATTTGATCAAAGATAACGTCTAATTGATCTCCTGTAGGGGCAAAATAGTATTCAGCCCCTGTCATAGTGGCAATGTTTTGAAGCATTACCCCGTTAACGTTATCACCAAGGCCAATAGTAAAAATCTTGTAACCAAGAAGCGCTGCTTCGGCGGCCCTGGTTTCGGCATAAGCTACGTCCAATGGATCTTCGCCCCAGCCTGGACCATTTGGCTTATTGGCTTTTCCATCGGTTAAAAGAATTTCAATCTTTACGACCTGTGGATTGCCATTAACTCCAGACAGCTCTTGATTGGCTAAATGAATAGCATCCCCAATGTTAGTAGCCCCCCCTGCTATAAGGCCGCTAATTGCACTTTGGGTTAATCCATGATTATTATCAACTGACTTATCTAAAGCAGCTTCTGTACTAAAAGATACTAAGCCTGATTGATCGTTTAGATCAAGCCTATCCACAAAATGATTGGCTGCATCTTGAGCTTGACTAAGTCTGGTTGGAATTTCATAGCCCATGCTGCCAGACTTATCCATTACTATTACGACATCAATATCTGATCTACATAGTCCAGGCAATAAGCATTCATTAGTACATTCATCATCATCAATTTGATTTCCATCATCACACTCTTCGTAACCTTCTTGGGTTACTCCATCTCCGCAGTATGGACCTGGAATTTCTTCTTCTTCACATATTTCACTGCAATATATACAACTTGAATCATAATCTGGGGTGCATTCTACTCCATTATCTTGACCATAATCGCAGATTTCACTATGATCAAGAATTCCGTCACCGCATTCCATAAAATAATTACCAAAATCATATCCTGTTAAATCTTGATCATAATCCAAGACAACTTCATAATAATTTGGTTTGGTTGGATAGGTTTGAATATAATCTGTCGTAGTAGCGCCCTCACTGACAGTATAATTACCAGCTAATAATCCGGCAAATTGATAACAGCCCTGTTCATCGGTTAACTGGCTTAAATTAGCATCTCCAGTTAGGTTAATTTCCCAGTTAGGCAAAGTTTCTTCGCCTAAAATAACCCCGTCGTTATTAGAATCTTCGTATTTACAACCAGAAATAGAACTATATTCACAAGTTTTCCAGGCAATTTGATCAAAGATAACGTCTAATTGATCTCCTGTAGGGGCAAAATAGTATTCAGCCCCTGTCATAGTGGCAATGTTTTGAAGCATTACCCCGTTAACGTTATCACCAAGGCCAATAGTAAAAATCTTGTAACCAAGAAGCGCTGCTTCGGCGGCCCTGGTTTCGGCATAAGCTACGTCCAATGGATCTTCGCCCCAGCCTGGACCATTTGGCTTATTGGCTTTTCCATCGGTTAAAAGAATTTCAATCTTTACGACCTGTGGATTGCCATTAACTCCAGACAGCTCTTGATTGGCTAAATGAATAGCATCCCCAATGTTAGTAGCCCCCCCTGCTATAAGGCCGCTAATTGCACTTTGGGTTAATCCATGATTATTATCAACTGACTTATCTAAAGCAGCTTCTGTACTAAAAGATACTAAGCCTGATTGATCGTTTAGATCAAGCCTATCCACAAAATGATTGGCTGCATCTTGAGCTTGACTAAGTCTGGTTGGAATTTCATAGCCCATGCTGCCAGACTTATCCATTACTATTACGACATCAATATCTGATCTACATAGTCCAGGCAATAAGCATTCATTAGTACATTCATCATCATCAATTTGATTTCCATCATCACACTCTTCGTAACCTTCTTGGGTTACTCCATCTCCGCAGTATGGACCTGGAATTTCTTCTTCTTCACATATTTCACTGCAATATATACAACTTGAATCATAATCTGGGGTGCATTCTATGCCATTGTCTGAACCAGCATCACAAACTTCTTCTGGATCTGTAACTCCATCGCCACAGAAACCCTCAATGGTACAAGTTGCACTGCAACCATCGCCATCGTCTGTGTTTCCATCGTCACACTCTTCGCCAGGGTCGAGCGTTCCATCGCCACAAGTAGGCTCAATCAAGCACTCACTATTACACCCATCGCCATCATCTGTATTACCGTCATCGCATTCCTCCCCTGGATCAAGTACCCCATCCCCGCATTCTGGATCGCATTCCACTAAAGTTTCTTCAGTAACCATGTCTCCCCAATTAATTTCATCACTATAATATTGGGCCTCGTTAATTAAAATTGAACCACATTCTGCCTCTTCGCTTACCAAGGTATATAATTCAATATTTTGAATATCTCCTGGCTCCATAACACCAAAATTCCATTCAATCTGACTTGTAGAAGTTGCCAAAGGATCGATATTTGAACCTAAAAATTGTGTATTAGGATCTAAATAATCATAAAGTAAAACTCCACTACCAGTACAATCGGCATCACCTATATTTTCTAAAACTAAATAATAGCTTAGTTCTTGACCTGGCTCAACCGGATCAGTTCCGTCAGATTTATAAAGATCTAAAATACACTCGCCTTGACAGTCAACTATATTAATCCCCTTACAGGCTTCTGACCATAACACCCCAGTTCCTGGATGCCCTGATCGTTGGTAGGCCTTAAACATATAGTTACCATTTTGAGTAGGCACATAACTTAAAACAGTACATTCGCCGGAATCAAGGGGATTAATTACTCCTAATCCCAACATATTTCCCCACTTGGGATTACCTCTGGGACTATACCAAACTTCATAATTAACCGGCCCCTCCATATCTTCCCCACCATTACAAACAGTAGCGGTTATTTCATGACAATCACCTTGACAACCTTCCCTAAATTCCAAAGATGATTTGTCCCAAAAAGCAAATCCAGGACCATCTTCCAAATCAGCCGCTCCAACTTTTTGGGGTACAAAGAATATCCCAAGAGCAGTCATATTAATAATAAAGACAAAAATGTTAACAACAGCCACAGCCCTTAATAACATTTTTTTATTTTTTTTCTTTGAGTTCATATGTTTAATAATTAGGTAAATAAAATATCTAAGTTTTCTTAAGATTTGGTCCCCCTATCTTTAATATAATCGTTACTAAAACTATTAAAATAAGTAATAAACCGAAGATGTTTTTAGGTGAATCAAAAAAACCATTAACGCTGGAAGCAAACGCTTGCTTGTTTTCTTCTTTAATAATTTCTTTCTCCTCTTCTTCAATCACCTCTTCTCCTAAAGAAAATCTGATTGTCTGCTCCTTAATTACACTATCTCCTTCCTTAACTACTATCTCCGCCCTAACTTTGCCCTCATTAGCACCGATTACCGGTATTCTTATCATATCTATTTCTTTTGTTTCAAGCGGCTTAACGCCATCTTGATCTTCTGGGTAGGGCAAGATCATGTTAGAGATAATATTATCAATTTGTTTTATTTTTACCTCAACGCTTGGTTTAACCGCAATATTGCCTTCATTGGTATAAACAACTCTAAAATTAAATGTTTCACCTTCTTCGATATCATAGCTTTCCGGAATTATAGAAACAGCAATATTTATATCCTCCTCATCGGTAACAACAATAGTTGCTTCTCTTGAAATTTTTTGCCTTATATTAGCCGTTGCCCCCTCTTCGTTTTCTTTTTCCGGAATAATTTCCAAAATACTGAGATATCCCGCATATGTACCATTTGGCGTGTCAGCAGGAATTGAAAACTTAACGTTAACGTTTTTTTGTTCTTTAGGAGCTAAGGTTGTAATATTTACATTTCCTAGGTCTTCGGCCAAAAAAGTTACCCAATCTTTAATATCACCCTCTGCTATAAGCTCTACGCCCATAGATTTTTCCTCACTATTAACTAGCATTAGTTGGGTCCCAAATTCTTGGCCTCGAAGGGCATTATCTATTGAAATAGGCTTAGTAACTTGACCTATTGCTAAAATTTCAAAGGGGACTACAAAACTTATTAATAAACCGATTAAAAATATGTATAAATTATTTTTAGTCATAAATTTTTTATTAAAGTTTTTAATTTGTGGCCTAATGGGGGGTGAGAACTAAAGGGGCAAAAGTTTATCACCCCCCGCCACTAATTACTCGACTTTATCTTATTCAAGACAAGGAATAGGCCTTGCTGGCATAGCGCCTAGCACCATGTTTCCTGTATAAAGTCCCTGATCCCCTGTTCCTAAAGGAAATTTAGTAACAAGGATAGAAAAGTCCATTTCTTCCATTTCAGATAGCTCAAGAATTCTATCTAGGGTAGCTGTTTCAAATGGATCATAAACTGCAAACGGAGCAGTAGAACCAACTCTGGCATCCCAAGTTACATTCCACCATTCATCACCGTTAATGGTTTTACCAAGACCCATATCATCCTGCATAACAGTCATTTTAAGCCTAGTGTTACCAATATTTCTTACTGTTGGCTCGGTACTTGTTGCCGGATCCCATGTCAAATCTCCGTTAATAATCTTGTGGGTGTTTAACTTAACATTACCGTAATTAACATTTTGGAAATCTACTTCAAACGCAGTAAGAGGAAGATATTCAAATGTATTCATTAAAGGATCACTATCAATACCAGCTTTATCGGCAGCATGAACCTGCACTTTATAATCACCAGCAGGATCTTCCCATTTCAGAAATGTATACTTACAGTACACCTTAGCGGTTTCCTTCATTAACTCACCGTCTTGGGCGCAAACTTCTTCGTAATCATAACCTTGATTAAAGGTTGGCAAAAGATTATGGTTATTTCTTACATTTCCACAAAATAGATCAAAACCGTCCTGCTTCGGAAGTTCAGTTAACATAATCTCAAGACCATGTTGTTCCCCGCAACCAGTGTCAATATGTCCTGGACCAAGAGCAATATTTTCTGGATAGAAGATATCGGCATAAACACCATTAATATCAGATGCGCCATCTGGATCTGTAGCAATAGCACATACATAAATAGGCTTAATGCCATCCCATACTCCTGGCGGCATAAATTGAGCTCCAGCTGTTCCAAGCGCGTCATCTAAGGGTCTGGTGTTATGAATATTTGGAATACGCTCGGTAGCGTTCATCTCCCACTTAACCTTAATAATCGGCGCATCTCCTCCGCCTTCACTTCTAACAAAGCCTGTATCAACTTCAATAGCAAATACAGCCAGCGGTGAAGTAATCCATACCAACATTGAGAATAAAGCGAGAAAAGTAAATGCTTTTTTCATATAGTTGTTTTGGAGAATTTCTAAAGATCAAACCCATGCAAGTTAATCTTCAAAAATTCTGTAATTAATACTTAGTCTTTTAAGGTAAATAATTATTTACCTTAGCAGACTTTTTATATTTTTTGGACCCCGACCTTTAACTGTCCTTTAAAACATAAACGCCTCCAAACAAATTTCAGTCAAAAAGACTTTTTGCTTAGAGGCGTTTATGTTTATAGATAAAACGTTGATGCCTAATATATTTAATTGTAAATTATTTAATAATTAATAATTCTCACATTCATGAAATTCACCGCGTGGATCATGAAACCGGCAATGAATAACCATTTCTTTATCATCTAATGTTAACACATTACAAGCCTTGCACTTAGGACATTTTTTCTCTTGTTTTAATAGCCCCCTTGTTTTTGTAATATTAGCAAAGTGGTTATGGCAATTTGCGCATCTCCAAATATATTTACAATTTACGTCGTTCATATATTTATAAACAAAAAACCTCAAGTAAAATTACTTGAGGTTTTTATTTTATATAAAATATTTTTAACAACATCTAAATATACCCACGCGAGTTTCTTTATTTTGCAGATAACCATTTTTTTGCTAGCTGCCTTATTGTGAAAGGTGACAGCTCTTTCCATATGTTTGGAATTTAATAGTTAATCTATTTATGTCTTAAAATCGAAATTGATATATAAATTTTTAAAGTATTATCTTGGGAACTATATAATAGATAAAAAATAAAAAGTTGTCAATACTTATTTCGACAACTTTTCTGTGGATAACTTAAATTAGTTAAAAGTATACAATGAGTAGCGTGAATTAAATCAAAACATAATAAACGTCATTCCGGACATTCATTTTTATTTTATATAAGTGATCCGGAATCTATTATTTTGATTTAATTAAACAAAGCAGGGTAAATTAACATAAGATCCAGGACAAATGATTTTTTATCTGCTCGCTTTACTCGCAGAAAAAATCTATTTTCCGG
>CAYNJS010000001.1:0-42929 GCA_964397635.1 uncultured Gammaproteobacteria bacterium | reverse complement strand
ATATTATTAAAAATACTTAATGGGCTTGGGTGTCCCAGTGCGGAAAACAGGAGTACTTAATATTGCAAAATCCACCAAAACGGAAAACGTTCGGTGGATTTTTTATTTGAATAACATTGTGTCATTCAGTGCTTGACACGGAATCTAAATTTCTACTTGAAGTCCGGAATAACATAATAGATCCTGAAACTAGTTCAGGATGACAAGATAAAACTTGGAATGACATTTTAGATTTCTCGACTCGCCTCACTCACTCGAGATAACATTAAAGATATTTCTTTAAATATTTTCCAGTGTAACTTTTTGGATTTCTGACAATTTCCTCAGATGTTCCGGTGGCAATTACAGTTCCCCCCTTGTTACCCCCCTCCGGGCCAAGGTCAATTATATAATCAGCAGTTTTTATAACGTCTAAATTATGTTCAATTACAACTATGGAGTTACCTTCAAATACTAAGCGGTGCAAAACATCTAAAAGCTGCCTAACATCATCAAAATGCAGGCCGGTAGTTGGTTCATCGAATAAATAAAAAGTTTTACCGGTAGCCTTCTTGCCAAGTTCATTAGATAGTTTTACCCTTTGGGCCTCACCACCAGATAGAGTAGTGGCGGCTTGGCCAAGCTCAATATAGCCAAGTCCTACATCTTTCAATACTTTTAACCTTTCTTTAAGGTGTGGAATATCTTTAAAAAATTCAAAGGCCTCTTCTACATTCATGGATAATATATCGGCAATATTTTTTTTCTTATAGTGAACTTCTAGGGTCTCTCTATCAAATCTTCTACCTTTACAGATATCACACCCAACATAAACAGTAGGTAAAAAGTGCATCTCAACTGCAATATGGCCATGACCCCTACAATGTTCGCATCTGCCTCCACCTCGCTCGTTGGGAACATTAAAGCTAAACCTTCCAGGTAAATAATTTCTAAATCTAGCTTCAGGCGTTGCAGCAAAAAGTTCCCGGATATAGGTGAATATTCCTGTATAAGTAGCTGGATTACTCCTTGGGGTTCTACCAATTGGAGATTGATCCATTAAGATTGCTTTATCAAGATATTCTAAACCGGTAATTTTTTTAAAATCACCTTTTTTGTGATTAGCGCTATTTAATCTATTGGCTAGATGAGTATATAGAACATCATAAGCTAGTGAGCTTTTTCCTGATCCAGACACTCCGGTAATACAAACAAACCTTCGAAGCGGTATTTCTATATTAATATTTTGTAAATTATTTTGTTTAGCGCCGTAAATTTTTAGGGCATCTTTATTGTTTTTTCTTCTGGTAACTGGTACTGGTACTTTACTATCACCCCTTAAATAGAGGCAAGTTAAAGATTTTTTATTACAAAAAACTTTTGGTATTTCACCACTGCAAACTATCTCACCACCATGCTTCCCTGCTCCCGGACCAAAGTCTACTAAATAATCAGCCGCTCTAATTGTATCTTCATCGTGTTCTACTACTATAATAGTATTACCCAAGTCTCTAAGATTTTTTAAGGTTTCTATTAATCTATCGTTGTCTCTTTGGTGTAAGCCAATTGTTGGCTCATCTAAAACATATAAAGCGCCTACAAGTTGAGAGCCGACTTGAGAAGCGAGCCTAATTCTTTGCGCTTCTCCGCCGGATAATGTACCTGCTTTTCTGTTTAGGGTTAAATATTCCAAGCCAACATCCATCATAAATTGCAATCTATTTATTATTTCCTTCATTACAGCATCGGATATTTCTTTTTTGGTTTTGGTTAATTTTAAGCTAAGGAAAAAATTAATAGCATTCTCTATATCGAGATTTACAATTTCATATATATTTTTTTTACCGATATAAACTGAAAGGGCCTCTCTGCGCAGTCTTTTCCCATTACAATCTAAGCAAACTTTATTAGAAAATAAAGATTCTGTTCCAAGTCCATGACAAGTCGGACAGGCTCCATAAGGACTATTAAAACTAAACAGTCTTGGTTCGATTTCCGGAAAGCTAAAATTACACTTTGGACAACTAAATTTAGCCGATAAAAATTTTTCTTTACCGTCAGCTAGCTTAACTATTAATATTCCATTCCCATAATCAAGAGCGTTTTCAATTGATTCAGACAGCCTTTGTCTCTTGTCTTTGTCTAGATTTGTTACTTCTTCTTTTGGCAATAAATCTGTTACTAATTCTATTTCGTGGCGTTTATTTTTATTTAAAATAATTTTTTCTGATAGTTTTTTCATCTTGCCATCAACTCGAACATGCATAAAACCCTCATTATACATATTATATAACATTTGATAGTATTCCCCCTTTCTTCCCTGAACAATTGGCGCTAAAATGGTCGTTTCTTTATCTTTGTCCCGACCACGCCTCTTGTCATTCCCGCGAAAGCGGGAATCCGCTTTTTTAACTTCTGTTTCAATTATATCAACCATCTCCTCAACAGTCATTTTTTCTATTTTTGTATCACAGACCGGGCAATATGGCTCTCCTATTCTTGCATATAAAACCCTTAAGTAGTCATAAATCTCTGTTATAGTGGCTACCGTAGAACGAGGATTAGCACTGTGAGCCTTCTGGTCAATGGAAATTGCAGGAGAAAGACCTTCAATTTCTGTAACATCTGGTTTTTGCATCTGTCCTAAAAATTGCCTAGCATAAGCTGATAGTGATTCAATGTATCTGCGTTGTCCTTCAGCAAAAATTGTATCAAAAGCAAGGCTGGATTTTCCAGATCCAGATAAGCCCGTAAAAACGATCATTTTATGCCTTGGAAGTTCTAGATCTATATTTTTCAGGTTATGTTCTTTGGCTCCTTTAATTGTTATTTTATTATTCATATATTATACGGATATGTCATTCCGTGCTTGACACGGAATCTACTTGCCTGCCGGCAGGCAGGGATTCCGGCTCGGAGGCCGGAATGACATAATTAATTATCTCTATTTCTTTAATAATTTGATTTGATCTCGAAGAATGGCCGCTAACTCAAATTCTAAATTTTTAGCCGCCTCATTCATTTCAAATTCTTTTTGTTTGATAATCTGATCTTTTTTGTGCGGCTCAGCCTTTAATTCTGTATTTAAAACCTTTTCTACTTTTTCAAAGCTTAATCCATCTGTAATATCTTTAACTTTTTTCTTAATAGTTTGTGGTTTAATGTTATGTTTTTTATTGTAGGCCATTTGCTTTTTTCTTCTTCGATTAGTTTCCTTTATAGCTCTATCAAGTGATCCGGTAATATTATCGGCATATAAAATAACTTGACCTTTAACATTTCTGGCCGCTCTTCCAATGGTTTGGATTAATGAGGTTTCACTTCTTAAGAATCCTTCTTTGTCAGCATCTAATATGGCAACCAGTGTAACCTCTGGTAAATCAAGACCTTCTCTAAGTAGATTAACTCCAACTAAACAATCAAATTCCCCTTTTCTAAATTGGGTTAATATTTTAACCCTATCAAATGTTTTAATGTCACTATGTAAATATTTTGATTTAATATTCTGCTGGGCTAAATATTCTGATAAATCCTCGGCCATTTTTTTAGTTAAAGTAGTAACCAACACTCTTTCTTTTTTCTTAGATCTAATTTTAACCTCTTCAATTAAATCTTCAACCTGGCTCAAGTTTTCTTTTTTTCCAGTTACTGGTTTAATTATGATTTCTGGATCAAGCAAGCCAGTTGGTCTAATAATTTGTTCTACAACTTGGGTTGAATTTTCTATTTCATATTTAGCCGGAGTAGCTGAGGTAAAAATACATTGCTTTATCTTTTTTTCAAATTCATAAAATTTGAGAGGTCGATTATCATAAGCACTTGGCAATCTAAATCCATATTTGACCAAGCTATCTTTTCTAGCTTTATCACCGTTATACATTCCTCCTATTTGTGGAACCGTAACATGGGATTCATCGATAAACATTAAAAAGTCCTCAGGGAAATAGGATAAAAGAGTATAAGGAGGTTCTCCAGGAGCCCTTCCGGTTAGATGTCTTGAATAATTTTCAATTCCATTACAATATCCAATTTCCCTAATCATCTCTAAGTCAAAATTGGTTCTTCTTTCCAATCGCTCGGCTTCTAGTAGTAGACCTTCTTTTTTAAAGTATTTTAATCTTTCTTGTAATTCTTTTTTAATCGCCTTTTCGGCTCTTTCTTTTTCTGGTCCGGAAGTTATAAAATGCCTGGCTGAAAAGATCCAAAAATCCAAAAGTTCTTCCTTGATTTTTCTGGTTAAAGGGTTAATTGATACAATATTCACTATTTTATTGCCATTTAATTCAATTCGGTAAACAATTTCAATATCGATTGGATTAATTTCAATTACATTACCGCGAGATCTAAATTCCCCTCTTTTCAAAGAAGCGTTAGTTCTAGTAAAATGCAATTCTACTAATTTTCTCATTAATTTAGTACGATCAATTTCAGTATTTTTTTCTATATGTAAAACTTCTTCTTTGTATGATTCAGGGGAACCCAGCCCATAAATACAAGATACTGACGCTACAATAATTACATCTTTTCGTGATAATAACGCACTAGTTGTGGCATGTCTTAATCTGTCTATCTCATCATTGATTTGTGCTTCCTTTTCAATATAAGTATCACTCCTTGGCATGTAAGACTCTGGTTGGTAATAATCATAATAAGAAACAAAATATTCTACTGCACTGTTTGGAAAGAATTCTCTAAACTCATTACAAAGTTGGGCTGCTAAAGTTTTATTATGAGCAATAACAAGAGTAGGCTTCTGAGCCTGTTCAATGACATTGGCCATTGCAAAGGTTTTTCCAGAGCCTGTTACACCTAAAAGAGTTTGATATTTTTTATTACCTTTAATCCCTTTAGTTAGTTTATTTATAGCTTGCGGCTGGTCTCCGGATGGGCTAAATTTCGAACTTATTTTAAACATATTAGTGCTTGTTTTTAATACGGTGTCCATATTTTACACCCAAATAAGTTTTTCGTCAATTAATCCAGCACCGCTTTGGAAAATATATTTTTTTAAAAAACCAGCACTCAAGAAAGTGGTGCTGGATTAAAAAAGGGCTCGCGTTTTTAAGGCAAGCCCAGCTAATCATAGGTTAGTTCGACGATACTTCTGATATCATCAAGGTTGATGAAGTTAAAGTTAGGGTTTTAAGTCAAAAATTTAACATATCTCCATCAACCATAGTGATTTATCGAATAAAAAATTACTCAACAAGCGTAATAAATGTATCCTCTGTACTAGTAGCAATATTACCATCAGCATCTTCTGATTCAACATAATAAAAATATTCTGTTGAAGTGGCTAAATCCATTAAACCTAGAGAATGAACCGTAACCATAGTATTATCGGATTCATTAAATATTTCTGTTGCCGCAACAAATGATTCAATTGCATAATAAACCTTACTTTTGCTGTCTTCATCTGTATTCCAGATAATAACCGTAGAAGTAGCAGAAGGCGTGGCTACAATATTTGAAATAACCGGTGCAGTCTCATCAACATCGCCTTGATCATCATCAGAATCATCTTGATCGTCGGCGTCATCTGAATCATCAATATTTGAACTATCTTCTCCGCACTCCCCAAGTGTATCTCCATGTTTTATGCGTCCCTTAAGAGCTGGGGCCGCAACTGATAAAGTTTCACCCTTATGGCAAATAATTACTTTTTTATCTTTTATTTGATCGATTATATTATCCCTAATATCATAACATCTATCCAAAACTTCGTCGGCTTCGTTGGTAATATCAGCCCCCCATCTTTTAAATCTTTTTTGCAATCTTTCAAGCGCGCCCTCTAAACGACCGCACATTTTTTGCTTTGCAGTTCTCGCTTTAAACCTTGCAAAAGGTTTAAATCCTCTATTATGCGCGATTGTTGGCGCTTGCTCTTCTTCTTCTGTTGGCTCAAAATCCTCCTCACCTTCGATTGGATCTCCTTTTCTATAATTACCAAAAAAATGAACAGGAATATCGTCAATTAACTTATTCCAATCTTTTCCGTATAAAATTTTAGCTATCTTCTCTGTTTTAACCCAACGTAATTGTCCATTCGATCCTACGGCATAAACCTTTGGATCGCTTTGAATTTTTACAAGAATAGCCCCTGGCTTATATCTAATATTGCCAGCTAATTCATAATTAGAAAGATCTCTCGGGTCAACTTCTTGCACTTCAGAAAAATCGTTAAACCAAGAAAAATAAGTACTTGAATTTGGAAAAACATAACGCTTTCCATCTTCTCCCACATAATAAAGAGCTGGTTTTCCCTTGGCCTTAATAACAGATCCTGCTACTGGCGTATTACCGGTCTTTGTTAACGTAGGCACGGGTGTATTGTTCCCGTTGCCCACTGCCAAAGCTGGCATAATAGACAAAGTCGAAAAAAACATTGCCAATAATAAAATAACGCCTAATAATTTCTTTACCATAAATTACCTTACTCAATATACTCAAAAAATATAAACGAAAAATTTATAAATTACGGTACTTGAGATAAATTAGTTATCTAATTTTTTATTTAATATGCTTTCAGCTTTTTCGTCTACCTTATCAAAAACAAATTTACCACTTTTATTGGTTAATTCAGCTCCTAAAAAAGCATTATACATTATGTGTTTTTCTTTTTCTTCTGGGGTCAAATCACCAAAACATTCATTGGTCAAATCTATCATCTTTTTATACGCAACCATTGCATCATTTTTTTCATTTTTTTTAACTATTTCTATATATTTTTAAACTATTTGCTGTTTTTCTAGTCTAATTTTTTCGGCCTCTTTACCTAAATACATATTTTATAATAATAAAAATTTATCTTCTTGCTAAAAGATTATAATAACTTTTATATAAATTCGACAAATTTACAACTTTTCTGCTTTTTCCACTCTCAAAACACCACCCTCATCAAGAACAACAGTATCCCTTCGATCGATCTTTCCAGTTAATAAAAAATTTGCCAAAGAGTCGCTGACCTTTTCTTGAATAACCCTTCTAAGGGGTCTTGCTCCATATTGAGGATCATAGCCCTGTTCAGCTAACTCTTTAATTGCTTGCTCTGTAGCCTTTAAATTAATACCCTTGGGCTTAAGCTGTTTGGCCACTTTTACAAGTAATAACCTAGCAATAGCTAAAACCTCCTTTAGACCAAGCGGTTTAAATACAATAACTCCATCAAAACGATTTACAAACTCTGGCCTAAAAGACTTTTTAATTTCATCTTCCATTAAAGCATTCTTAACATCTTCTATGGCCCAACCTTCTCTTACTTTATCTTGAATAAAAGATGTCCCTGAGTTAGAAGTAGCAATCAAAATAACATTAGTAAAATCAATTGTCCGTCCAAGTCCATCTGTTAATCTGCCGTCTTCCATTAATTGCAAGAAAACATTTAAAATATCCGGGTGGGCCTTTTCAAGCTCATCAAGCAAGAGCAATGTAAATGGTTTTTGTCTAACCGCTTCAGTCAAATAACCACCTGTACCTGTACCACCACTGCCCGGAGGCGAACCAATAAGCCTATTAATACTGGATTGACTCTGATACTCACTCATATCCAGCCTAGTCATATTTTCTTCTGACCCAAAATAAACCTCTGCCACTGTTTTTGCTAATTCTGTTTTACCAACACCAGTTGGCCCTAAAAATAAAAAATTAGCAATTGGCCTATTCATATCTCGCAGTTCTGCCCTAGCCCTTCTTAGCGCTGAAGAAACCATCTTAACAGCTTCTTCCTGGCCAACAATTCGTTCATGTATTTTCAGTTCTAATTTTAATAATTTTTCACCCTCTTCTTCGGTTACGCTAATAAGAGGAATATTAACCTTTTCCGAAATTAACTTAGCCACATCTTCTGATGTAACAACCGCCTTTAATCCTTTGTTTTTATGGACATAAACCGCTGTTTGCTCAACAATCTTAATTGCTTTTTCTGGTAAAAATCTATCGTGAATATATCTCTTTGACAGTTTTACTGCCTGCTCAATAGCGCTATAAGAAAAATAAACCTGATTTTTATATTCAATTCTAACGGTCTTTGCTTCTAAAATCTGGATAGCTTCATCTAATTCCGGCTCTTCTACTTTAACTCTTTGCATAGCGTCGCCCAAAGATGAACCCTCTATATATCTAATATAATCAGATGAGGTTGTGGTGGCAAAGGCAAAAAATGTTCCTTGGGAAACTTCTGAAACTAAAACTTCTGACAAATCTAAACTCTCTTCACTACCAGAGGTTATGCCGATCATATCTTGAATATCTTGAATAAATAAAACAATATTACCAGCTCTTTTAATCTCAGTAATAATGTCCATTAACCTCCCCTGTGCTTCGGCCGGGCTAACACCGCTCACAAGCCTAGCAACGCTAAGGCTAATCATTCTTTTGTCTTTTATTACCTCTGGGACCTCTTCAGAAACCATAAGTCTAGCTATCCCGCCCATAATAGTTGTCTTGCCAACTCCTGGGTTACCAGATAAAATTACACTTTGACCGCTTGCCTCCATAGCTCTAAAAATATCTTTTATTTCCTTTTCCCGGCCAACACAAGGCTCAAGGTAACCGAATTTAGCCAATAAAGTTAAGTCCTGAGAAAAATGATCTAATATTGGCGTTGCAACTGCTGTCATGGCCCTATCCATTCCACTGCTTGGCTTTAAAAGAGCCGACTTTCTATACTTTCTGCTACTCTGTAACATTGACTCATTAACCCTAATCCAAGAAACTACATTTTTAATTTTATTCAAATCAACCTTAAGATCGAATAAAATTTCCTGAACATCGTCATCTACTTTAGTGCAAGCTAAGAGTAGATCTATTACGCTAACCTGGGCATCACGAGCAGTATAAGCCTCCAAATACGCGCTAAATAATGTTTCCCTAGCAACAACAGAAAAATGCCTGCCGTCGTTTTGCTTGAACTCATGAAATTCTTGCCTATTTAAAAGCTTGTTAATCTTCTTAGCTAAATCCTGAATATCTATTCCAAGTCGGGCAAAAATTAGATCTACTTTTTGAAAAAACAAAAGAGAAGCAAAAATATGAACTGGCCTAATTTCCGGATGCTTAAATTTACCAGCCAGACGCCAAGCCTCCTCTGTTGCCTTAAGAGAATCATCAGAAAAAGACCTAGAAATCTCTACTTCTGATTTTTTAGGTAATTTTGCAATTTCAGCCCAAACATCTCCCATTAAAAAAATTCCTACAGCCTCGTTATACTTTCTTTTCTTTACCCTTTGTTTAGTTGATGATTCTTTATCAAGCCGATATATCAAATACATATTAGTAATTAAACTGATCCAAAAAATTAACATTTCCCACGATTGAGTCAACCAAAATTCTACTGTTATAAAGGTCTGTAAATTTGACCTGTAGATATAATATAAAAAAAACAAAAAACCACCGAAGCCAAAAGTAAAAAGAATACCATTAACAATTTTTCTAGCAGTTTTCTCAAGTTTATTTTCTAAAATTGAAAGTGTTGTAATTTTTTTGCCCCAATAAAATAAAGTTTCATCAAACCAAAAAACAACCCCTCTGCCACGGCAATTAGGGCATGTTTTACCTTCATACTTTCCGGTTAAACTGCAGTAATCACAATTAACACTTTGAAAGGTTTTTCTTTTTTCCTGTCCTTCTTTTTGACTATCTTCGTCGGCCATATTACTTAAGGGAGGAACTAATTATTAAAAATATTTGAAAAACTACAAATATTGGAAAAATAATCCAAATAATTGGTAATATCAATATAAAAGCAAAAGCAAAAGCAAAAGCAATTGACCTAAAGATCAATTGAAAAAACCTCATTAAAAAACTAATGAAACGACCCTGAAGATCATATTGGCCATACATGGGTCTAAATAAATTTTTTGCCCAAATACTTACCCCCAAAGAATTTTGAACCCCCTGTATTTTAAGTCCGGTAAATATTAAGGTTTTTTTAAAGCCTTTTGTATACCACCAAATCGGGAAATAAATAAAATCCCCCAGCAAATCTACAGTGATATATTTTATAAGCAGAAAAAAAGCGTTTTGAGTCATAAAAATAGAATATAGAATGCTGAATGTAGAATATATTATTTTTAAAATAAATTTTAAAAATAATATTCAATATACCATATTCAAGATACTATATACTAATAATATTATAGCACACTTTTTATCTTAATAAAAACGAAAAAAAGGCAAAAAAATTGCCTAAAAAATTAAAAACAAAAGGATAATTACCCCTAAAATAATCCTATAAATAGCAAAACTTTTTAGTGAATATTTTTCTACAAAGCTCAAAAAATATTTTATAGCAAAAAAAGCTGAAATAAAGGAAAAAACAGAAGACACAGACAAGACAACAATTTCCCCTATTATTAAACTGGTGAAATTAATATCTGTTATTTTAAACAAAGATGCGCCTAGGATAATAGGCACTGAAAGTAAAAAGGAAAATTTAACAGCCTCTTCCCTCCTTAATCCAGCATAAAGTCCAGCAACTATAGTTATACCAGACCTTGATGTCCCTGGTATCAAGGCTATAGCTTGAGCAAAACCAATAAATAAAGCATTCTTCCAATTTAAATTATCCATGTTATACTTTTTCTTGCCGGTTTTTTCACTATCAAAAAATAGCATTGCCACCACAATTAACATTGTTACTACAACGTAAATAGATCTAAATTTTTCCTCAATTAAGTCTTCAAAGAAATAGCCAATTGCCGCAGCTGGCAAAGTTCCAACTATTATTAAAATTACTAAAACGCTATATCTATCGCGCCTACCTTTTAATAAATTTAAAAAAGACCCAACCAATTGCCAAATCTCTCTTTTAAAAAATATAATAACTGCAAAAAGTGAAGCTAAATGTAAGGTAACATCAAAAGTCAAATTATCAACAATTGGAAGATCTAATATTTCATGAAGAATGAATAAATGCCCAGAGCTTGAAATAGGGATAAACTCTGTTATCCCCTGAACAATACCAAAAATTATAGCATTTAAATAATCCATAATACAGATATTTACTCAAACATTTCCGCCTCAACTCCCACCCAATCATCGTCTCCTTCACTCCATTTGTAAACCTGAAATTTTGTTGTTTCCTCTGTGTCGGAGTAAATATAAGTAACCGCCACATCACTACCTATTCTCCTTGAAAAGTTTGTCTTTTTTTCGACAACAATAGGCCTGGTAATAAGTTCGATTTTCATTTTACCAAGAGGTCCCTCGAACTCGATGATCTCCTTTTTTTCAAAGGCACTATCACCATTAACATCCCCTCCTATTTCCTCTTTATCAATTCGATCATCGAGGACATCGAACTTATCTTTTATTAAACCTACTACATCGTTCCATTTTTCACGACGCATAATTTTAAAAAAACAAAATGCAAGAATCAAATCTCATCATCCCGCCGCGGCGGGACGGGATCCCGCCTTCATTTAATTTAAGTGGCGGGAAATATCAAAATGAAAATTGCAAAATGTAAAGTTATAATTAATTATATTGGTTAAAAATTATCAATTTACAATTTTTAAATTTTCAAATCTCGGTATTCCCGCCTCTTTTTTAACTAAAAATTGTTCATTGAAAATTTATTGTAAATTGATAAATGTAAATTGAAAATTAATCAGCATAGCTAATAAAATATTAACTTTCTTTTATTATATCTATAAATCCTCTCCCAAGTTATTTATTTTTCTAACTTCTTTCCTATTTGTAATATAGTTTGTTCATCAAAATGTTTACCAATAATTTGAACACCGATTGGCATATTTTGAGACTTGCCAAAAGGAACGCTTAAAGATGGAACCCCTGCTAAGTTTATTGGCGCTGTAAAAATATCCTCTAAGTACATTTGCAACGGATCATTAACGTTTTCCCCTATCTTAAAGGCTGAACCAGGTGTAACTGGAGCAATAATAGCATCCACTTCTTCAAAAGCCTTATCAAAATCTTGCTTAATCAAAGTTCTGACTTGCATTGCCTTTTTATAGTAAGCGTCATAATAGCCGGCCGACAAAGCATAAGTACCAAGCATAATCCTTCTTTTTACTTCATCCCCAAAACCTTTTGACTTGCTTTTTTTATAAATATCCATTAAATTTCTTACATTTGCATCCTTGTCTTTAGCAACCGAAAATCCGTATCTAATTCCATCGTAACGAGCCATATTAGAACTAATTTCTGATGGAGCAATTATGTAGTAAGCAGCAATAGCATACTCTGTATAAGGCAAACTTATATCTACTATCTTAGCCCCTAAAGCTTTTAATTTTTTAGCAACATCTTCTACGCTTTTTTTAATATCTTCATTCAATCCTTCAATAAAATATTCTTTTGGGACGCCTATTTTTAACCCCTTAACATCTTTGTCTAAATCTTTTACATAATCCGGCACATCGACTTTTGGCGTAGTTGAATCATTTTTATCATGGCCTGCAATCACACCTAAAATAATAGCTAGGTCTTCAACTGATTTAGCAATTGGACCAATACTATCAAGGGAACTTGCCATGCTCATTACCCCATAACGAGATACTCGTCCATAAGTAACCTTTAATCCAGGAACTCCGCAAAAGGTTGCTGGTTGACGAATAGATCCTCCGGTATCAGTTGCAAGTGAATACATAGCCATACCTGCTGCCACACTAGCAGCGCTCCCACCTGATGACCCACCAGCTACCCTCTCTAAATCATGAGGGTTCTTAGTTACGCCAAAGGCAGATGTTTCGGTTGAAGCCCCCATAGTAAACTCATCGGTATTAACTTTTCCTAGAATAATAGAACCTTGATCTTTTATTGCTTTAACTGAAGTAGCGTCAAACGGCGGAATATAGCCTTTTAAAATATTAGACGAAGCAGTTGACTCCATACCCTTAACACAAAAACAGTCCTTAATAGAAACAGGAAGACCTTCTAAAGTTTTTATTTCATGACCTTTTTTAATTTTTTCATCAACTTTTCGCGCCTCATCCATGGCAATTTCAAAATTACTAAGCACATAAGCATTGATATCCTTATCCTTTTCCTCAGCTTCTTTAATATGAGCTCCTACCAGCTCTTCACAAGAAAAATCTTTATTTTTTAGCCCTTTATGAGCCTCTAAAATTTTTAATTTACTAAGTGACATAGAGTAATTAAATCAAAATTCAAAATGCAAAATTATTGTATTCGCTCCGCTCATAACTTATTTAAAATTTTTATTAAAATATTGTCGCGAAGCGACTCGTTAATTTTGATTTTTGATTTTTAGAATACGCTTTTTACCTTAAATAACCCTTCTTCTTTATCTGGAGCATTATCTAAAATATCATTAATTAATTCTTTTGGAGACTCTTCTTCTTGGTCTTTACGAGTGGCATTAACCAAGCCGGTTACCTGAGAGGTTTCCTCGACTCCCTGGGTATCAACCTCCTGTAATTTTTCCACATAATCTAAAATAGAGGAAAGTTGCTCTACAAACATTTCCTTTTCTTTTCCTGTTAGCTCCAAACGAGCTAACTCGGCAATGTGCTCTACCTCTTTTATTGTTAACATATAATAATAATTACTAATTTCTAATTTTGAATTTTTATTAAATTTTTAATTCACTAATTTTTAATATTTTCTGACTATTCAAGTTTTTTAAAATTAAATCATTGAAAAATTTAATGGAAATTAAAAATTGAAAATTGAAAATTAGTTAGCGCGGTTAATAAAATATCTATTTTATCATTCTCAAAAACTCGGCTTCACCAATTACTTTAATTCCTAGTCGCTGGGCTTTTTCATATTTGCTTCCAGGATCTTTGCCAGCTAAAACAAAGTCTGTTTTTTTGCTAACTGAGCCGGAAATATGTCCACCTATTAGCCTTATCTTATCTTTTGCTTCATCTCTTGTCAAATTTTGCAACGCTCCAGTTAAAACAAATCTTTTCCCTTTTAATGCTTCGTTTGCTGTCTTTTTTTCTTTTAAAAAATTAACTCCTAGCTTGGATAATTTTTCTATTTCTTTTATATTCTTATCTTCATGAAAATATAAATATAAACTTTCAGCTACTTTTTCGCCTATTCCATCTATTTCCTTAAAATTATCAATTGACATACTGGAAAAATAATTTACTAATTGAGAAATTGTAAATTGTTGCGATAGCAAGATAGCGGTCTCCTCTCCCACATACCTAATTCCAAGAGAAAATAAAAACTTAGCTACACTAATCTTCTTAGCTTTTGCAATAGCTTTAATTAAATTATCAGCTGATTTTTCAGCAAATCTTTCTAAGTTTTCTAAATCTCCTTTTTCAAGTTCAAAAATATCAGAAAAATCACGGACTAAACCCTCTTGAATCAACTGTTCTATTATCTTGTCCCCTAATCCATCTACATTAAAACCTTTCTTAGAAACAAAATGAATTAATTTTTCACGCTCCTGAGCATAACACTTTTTATTGGAACAATATGTAGCTGCTTCGCCCTTTTTTCTAAAAACATCAGAACCACAAACAGGGCATTTTTTTGGCATAACAAATTTTCTTTCTTTACCTGATCTTAAATTTTTTATTGGTTCTAAAACCTCTGGGATAACATCTCCTGCTTTTTGAATTACAACCGTATCACCTACCCTAACATCCTTCTTCTTGATTTCATCCTCATTATGTAATGTTGCTCTTGAAACTGTTGAACCGGCAACTTTAACCGGTCGTAAATGAGCTACTGGCGTCAAAGTTCCTGTTCGGCCAACTTGAACTACAATATCCTCAACTATAGTAGTAGCACGCTCAGCTGGAAATTTAAAAGCAATAGCCCAACGCGGAGCTTTGCCGGTATAACCTAGAATTTCCTGATATTCTCTTTTGTTTAATTTAACCACAACCCCATCGATCCAATAAGGTTCTTTATCTTTATTTTCCTTCCAATGTTTCCAATAATCAACAACTTCTTTGTGGTTTTTGCATAATTTAAAATGCTTATTAACTTTAAACCCTGTTTTACGCAAAAATTTTAATTCTTTTTCCTGAGTTTCGGGGAAATCACCAGTATCTAACTTAGATAAATCATATAAATAACAATCTAACTTCCTTGAAGCCATCACCTTAGGGTCAAGCTGTCTAATAGATCCAGCTGCGGCATTTCGCGGATTAGCAAACTCAGCTTCACCGTTTTTTTTTCGTTCTTTGTTTAATTTTTTAAAGCCATTATCGCTCATCCAAACTTCACCCTCTACCACTAAAGAAATGTCTTTATTTAAATGAAGCGGAATACTTTCTATGGTTTTAATGTTTTGAGTTATGTTTTCTCCCACTTTTCCATCTCCCCTGGTTGCAGCCCTTACAAAAACACCACTCTCATAATTTAAAACCGTGTGAACGCCATCTATTTTAAGCTCACAAACATATTCCAAATCCTCTTTTATCCCCTTTTTAAAAAGCATTCTTTCCACTCGATCGAAAAAATCCTGAAGCTCTTCTTCGTCAAAAATATCGGCAAAAGACCACTGCCTAACATCATGAGTAACTTTCTCAAATTTATCCAGTGGTGCCCCGCCAACCCTTTGAGTCGGGGAGTCAGGAGTAATAAACTCAGGAAATTTCTGCTCCAAATTATGAAGTTCTTTTTTTAAACTATCCCAAACAGCGTCATCAACTTCTGGACTATCTAAAACATGATAAAGGTAAGAATGATGATTAATCTCCTTTTTTAGTTTATTTATTCTTTTTTTTACCTCGTCTTTATCCATATTTAATATTCAAATAGGCCTATAATATAATAAGTTGTGTAACGATCCCGCCTAGGCGGGATAGATTTTGAGAAAATTTATTAAGAAAAATTTACCAAAATATGGAAATTGCAGTAATAACTTATTATGTTATAGGTCTATGATATTATTGATTTCGAATAATTTTAAAATTTCTATATTATTAACTCCTTTCCTATAAACATAAGGAACCCTAACGACATCTAATCCTCCTTTATAGCTATTACTGACAAAAGGATTTAGTGGATCTGACGCGTTTATAACATAAGAGGTGTTAAAATTATCACAACTGTTTTCATAAAAAACCTTTTTTTCTCTTCCGTTGCTTAAAAAAATGTCTGGCCCAACTAATTGCATATTATAACCGTAACCGCCTAGATCAACCTTTCCCCTGTTTAATTTGCCAGCACCAATATTACTAACTCTATAAATATTAAAACCATCTCCTGAAGTGTATAAAAATCCATCTTTTATTGTCATGCTCCCGGGATCAACGTCTTGATAAATATCAACCAAAAGAGGATTTGAGCTGCTTGATATATTATACTCCTTTAAATTACGTTTAATATCATCATCGCCCCAAGACTCTTCATAAAGATAGTCATCAAAAACGTGCAAATGACCGGAATAATTATTAGTATCAATAAAAGAATTTTCTAAATTTAAGTCTCCGTCAGAAGAAATGCTATAAATATCAATACCGCCCTTGATAAACCCATCACTGGCCCTTGATATATATAAATAATTATCCTTTAAAGCTAAAAAATTAGCAATAGAAGCAAGGCCAGATCCTCCAACTACCTGAACGGGACTTTTGCCAAAATCAATTGGTGACATATTAATAACTCGATACCACCCTTCATTGCCTGCGCTGTCTAGCCCAAAAACTATTAAAAAATCATTGTAAATTACAGCGTCTATAACTTTAGACATAGAAATGCTCCCTGACAAGGAGCCAACTAAATTTAAATCTTCTAAATCATAAACTTCTACTGCGGAATTTTGATAAATTGCATAAATATATTTTTTATCAGCCAAAACCTTGCAAAATGAACCATTAATACCCAAGCCATCGTTGTCCCTTTTTACTTCATATTTATTTTTTAATGAAAAATTTTTATTGTTTTTTATAGTAAATTGATAATTAAAAACTTTAGAGAGCGATTCATTGACTCCACCAACCAGAATACTTGTTGTAATACTGTGTCTGTTAATTCCACTAATAAAAAAACTCAATGCTCCCACCTCTATACTTGGGTTCAAAACTGGCACGTCAAATAAAATCTCCTCTCCGTCTATAGCATCTTCTTCGTCTCTTAATAGAACCCCGCCTTTTTTATTGTAAGTACCCAACTTATACCTGATACATTTATTCCCTAGTATCAAACTTATCGAACTTGAATTATTCCCTATTTTAAATATTTCATTTATTCTTGGACAAATAGTTGTATCTCTTTTAATAAATGTATTAATTTCTGCATTTTTAAACTCTTTTGATAGCTGGTTAATGACAACTCTTATGCTACTCAATTGCTGCTGAGACTCGATTAATTTACGATCCTTGTCCACAGTAAAAGAAAAAACAATAAAAATACTTCCTAAAACTAAAATAAAAATAGTTACAGAAATTATAACCTCAAGAAGAGTAAAACCCCTGTTGTTTTTTGGTCTTAAAATCATAAACAATTCTCACCTAAGCACATACTATATTCTAATGTTTTCTCTACATTACGAAATTTACCAACAGATATTATATAAACCATTCTATTAAAATTATCTTCGCTATCGTCGGCATAATTAATTTTTATATAAACATCGTAAGTATATCCATCATCGGATAACTCACCAGAAAGAATTAAATTTTTATCATTAAAGCTATTACAGGCCTCACCATAAGGAGAGATAGGACAAGGACAATTACTGTCCTTATCCCAAAAATCAGGACACATATCTATAACACTATCAACATAAGGAATAAAGTTTATACCTTGAAAAATGTCGGCATCACTATTACTAAAAATATCATTTTTAATAAGCCACAAAGATCTCTTTAAACCACTCTCAGCGGCAAAATAAGCCTGCTCGCCATTGCTAAAATTACGATCCAAAGAAATATCCCTAACAATAATATTAGAAACAATCATTCCCACAGTCAAAAGAACCGATAAAATTATAAGTGAAATAACAAGCGTGCTTCCTTTTGTGTTCAATTTATTTTTCATCGCCAATTATAAAAATCTGTTATTAATGTTACTTGTTTATATCTCCCCATATCCTTCCATCTAACAGATGACTTAACCTTAATTAAATCATCGTGATAATCACCATTATAATCCTCTGCCCCAAGTAACGTAATATTTCTCTCATAAATAGTTTCCTTTGAGTTTAAATTTTCTTGGTTATGAGAATAATAACAAAGCCCTGAATCTAAACAGTTATAATAAATTTTATTCCAAGAGTTGAATGAAGTTGGCTGAATAACCCAGTTGTTAGAATTAAAATTTAAAACATAACTTTTATCAACAGAAAAAACGCCCGGATCACCACTACAAAGACAATTATCTCCCGCAAATAGAATATCCCCCCAACAACTCCAAGATTCATTTAAATAATTCTCTTCGCTACTCTTGCACTTTAAAAAATTATCCTCTAATTTTATCTTCAACACTTCCAAGCCTTCCACTGCAAATAAAGTAGCTTGCTGCCTGTTTTTTACATAATCCTGAGCAGAAATCATTTTTACTGAAATAGATAAAACCGATAAAATACCTATACTTAAAATAGTTATCCCTATAATGGTTTCGAGCAAACTGTATCCTTTTTTACTTCTCTTAATCAACATAAATAAGGCCTTGATAATTTATTTTTATTTGAGCCTCTCTGCCGCCTTCGTCTGGGACAACTGTTAAAAGACATTCATAAGAACAATCTGTTAAAAGCCCATTTATGCCCCTTGCTTGAAAAACACCATAAGGTGATTCAAAAAAAATATCCCTAAAATCATCGGTTAAATAACTTATTCCCTGTGGTAAATATTTCTCCTCTAAAAGTATGTCTTCTTTGCCAAAACTATAATCTGGCGGATTACTCTTCTCTATAAAAATTCTATAAGTTTTACCCCCTAAAAAATTTACCCCCAAAATACACTTGTTATCTATACAGCCCTTATTAGCCTTAATATCAACAAGGTCACCGCTTAATATTTTTTGCTTTACTTCCTTGATTGAATAAACCATCTCTTTGGCGGCAATTTCTGTAATGGTTTGCTTGTTTATCCTAAATTTATAGAAAAAACCAATAGAAATTAAAACAACTACGGTTAACACAATAAGCATCTCAATCATTGAAAAACCACCCTGGTTAGTTTGTAGTTTGTAGTTTGTAGTTTGTAGTTTTCCTAAAGACATAATTTACCAGACAAATAAATTAATAGTCTTTTTATATAATAAATTGTTTAGCGAAGTTTTCATATTTTGAGAAAATTTATTAAGAAAAATTTTTTGCTTATGCCGTAGCATAGGCCAAAGATTTTTATAGAAAATTTGCCATAAAGATGGAAATTGCAGCAATAATTTATTATATAAAAAGGCTAACATACCAATTTAAAAGGTTTTGCCCCCAAAACAAGGTAAACAAAGTTGCCGGGGCTAGAAAGGTTCCAAATGGCAACTTAGACCCCATGCTCTTTTTGCCAACTAATATTAAAAAAATTCCAATAATAGATCCCGTTATATAAGATAAAAAAAGCGCTACTAAAACCAGGGGGAAACCAAGACTAACCCCCATAAATAACCCTAGCCTAATATCGCCACCGCCAATCCATCTACCATTTGAAATCATAAATTGTAAATAAAAAAAGCCTCCCGCAATAAAGGCTCCCAAAATCAAATTCAAAAAATCATACCCCAATAAAACATTTAAAGCAAAAACTATAACTGTTGACGGCAAGATAACCCTGTCTAAGATAATATACCAATTAAAATCTTGAACAAAAACTACCACTAAAGCCGATACAATGAATAAATCGCGAAATAAAATAACTAAAAATTCAAAATTAAAAAATATTTGGAAATTGGAAATTGGAAATTGGAAATTATTTAAAGATTCAAAATAAGAAACATAATGCGTGTAAAATACTATTACAAACACTACGCCTGTCACTAGCTCTATTATTGGGTATTGCCAAGAAATTTTCTTACCACAATTTCTACACTTTCCCCTAAGAATTAAAAAACTGATAACAGGGATATTGTCCTTCCAGCTAATTTGTTTTTTGCATTTCGGACAATAACTTCTTCCTTTGGCAAAAGGTTTTTTATAATAAATTCTAAAAATCAGTACATTCAAAAAACTACCCGCGATTAGCCCGATAATAAAGAAAAATATTAGGAAGAATAAGTCGGGGGACATAAGATAAAAAATCAAAATTTAAATATCAAAAATCAAAATGATTAACATTCTAATTTATAACTTTAAATTTTATTTATTATTATTGTATCATATTTAAAGCCTTAAAACAAACTAAATTTTCAGGCTAAATTAAACCTTTTAAAACAAAAACAACCACGCTATCCGCCGGATGGCGGAAGCGAGGTTGTTTAAATTGTATTATATGATAATACAATCAAAAATTTTTGATTGTTTTGAAGATTAGGCATCGTCTTGGCCTAAACAAACAGCTGTCACGGAAGCAACTCCATCACCATTGTCATCAATTTGACCGGTAGCATCACTGCAACCAGGCACCGCTGCTGGAGCAAGCCCATCATCAGATGCTATGCATTCAGTTGCAAGCCAATTAGAAACAGAATCAAGATCTCCGGCTACACCGCCAGTTGGAACTTGTTCCAAGGTAGTAGCGATTAAATAAGTTCCATTAGTAGCGTTCCAACAGTAAATCCAATCTCTTGCTGTGGTTGACGGATCTTCTGGAAGTCCGCCTGGAAGATATCCTGCTAAAATTGTTTCTAAGCTTTCATCAGCACCTGCAGTTGGTCCATCCCAGGCATCAACTGTAGCTGGAGTTGGAACTGCGCCATTATCACTAACATAAAGCTCAACTGCGGTTTGCAAAATTTTTAAATCAGATTGACGTCTTGCATCACGCGCTTTTTGCCTTGCATTACCAAGAGCAATTACAGCCATAGTAGAAAGCAGACCAATAATAGCTACTACTACTAAAAGCTCGATAAGAGTAAAACCTCGTTTGTTAAGTTTTTTCATTATTTTTTCACCCCCTTCCAGATATATTTTTATTAATTAATTATAGCACAAAATAATATATATACAAAATTTAAAAATAATTGTAAATTTTGTTTTAGAAAGCTAAGGAAAGGTTATAAACAGGCATAATAACTGTGGATATAAGCAAGCCAACGGCTATTCCAATAATTATCATAACCACTGGTTCAAATAAGGTTATAGCATTTTTAATACTGTCTTCAATATCATTTGTATAAAAATTAATTAACTTTTCCAAAACGGACGACAATCTTCCCGACTCTTCTCCCACGTTTATCATATGGCCATACATCGGCGGAATCAAACTGCTCTTTAAAAAAACATTAGCAATTGAATTACCGTCCTCGACCTCCCTGGCTGCTTTTTCAATTAATTCTTGATAAACAATATTTTCCACTGATTCTTTAGATAATTTAAAAGAACTGCTAACACCAACTCCGCCTGAAACTAACGTATAAAAACTTCTGGAAAATTGGACTAAATAAAATTTTCTAAGTAGCGGCCCAATGGCTGGAATCTTCAACATTAAAGAATCAAAGAAAACCTTTCCGCCATATGTCTTATAATACATATAAAGTATATAAAAAATACCGCCGATAAAAAAAACAAATATCCACCAAAAAGAGAAAATTATATTATTAAGAATCATTAAAACTTTAATTGAAAACGGCCAAGGAACTCCAGCTTCGGCAAAAATAACAGCAATATTCGGAACAACAAAAGAAAGCATTATTATCCCAACGAAGAAAAGCGTGAATAAAATAAAAACAGGATAAATCATAGCATTTCTTATCTTTCTTCGAAGGAGGTACTTTTTTTCTTCTTGATCAGCTAAAAATAATAAAGTATCTTCTAATTTACCAGAAGCCTCGCCAGACTCTACCATCTTTATAAAAAAATTATTAAAAATTTCTGGATACTTAGCAAAAGATTTTGATATTTTGTTGCCACTTTCTATTTTATCGGCTATATCAAGAATAACCTTTCTTAAATATGCATGGTGGGTTTGTTTTTCAATAATTCTCAGTGACTGGACTATGGCTATATTAGCCGAAATAAGAATTGATAATTGCTCCAATAAAAAAATAACATCCCTCTTCTTAATACTATGAAAAATTCTACTAATAAGATTATCAAAGGCTCTTATCCTATCTCTTTTGACGATCTTTATAATAATAAAACCTTGATCATTTAATGTGTCAACCGCCATATCCTGATCATAAGCCTCGATAATGCCTGCTAAAGATTTACCTTGCCCGTCTTTTACTTTGTAACGAAAAAAAGGCATTTTTTCCTCCTTAATTTATAAATTTTTTTACTTTATCCACAATCTCGCTTGGTGTGAAAAATGTTTTAATAATATAATCCTTTGCCCCTAAGTCATACCCTTTTTTAATCCCATCTTGCTCATTAATGTTTGTTAATAAGATAACTGGAATATCTTTAACCTCTGGATCTTTTTTAATCTCTTCTAATACCTCAAATCCGTCCATTTGGGGCAACATTATATCAAGTAAAATTATATCTGGTTTCTTTTGCTTAATTATAATTACTGCTTTTTTACCGTCAGAGGCGGTATAAACTTCAAAGCCTTCGTTAGTAAATTTTTTATTATAAATATTAGACAAAAAAACATCGTCCTCAACTATTAAAACTTTTTTTACTTGATTTTTAGCCATATAATTAATTTTAGATTTTAGATTTACGATTTTAGATTTTTATTTATTTACCTTTAAAACTTTTTCTACATCCCTTATTCTTAAATCGCTAATCTTAAGCTATATTTTTTAATCTTTAAATATTTTAATCTTTTTGTTTTTAAATCTTATCTATTTTTAGTTGTTCTTATAACTTCCTCTAGTGAAGTAAGCCCTTTTAAGGCTTTTAATATACCGTCTTGTTTAATCGATATCACCCCTTGCTTACTTACATATTCTCTAATTTTAGCCTTGTCATAACCAGTAGAAATTATATTGCTTAACTCTTCATTTATTGTTAAAATTTCGGCTATAACCATGCGGGATTTATATCCAGTATTATCACAAACCGGACACCCTTTGCCTTTGTAAAATTTTAAGTCACTCCCGCTAATTCCCTCTATTTCTAAGTATTCTTTTGGGGTATTTTTTATCTCTTCTAACACCTTTGCTTTTAATTCTTCTCCAATTAGTGACTCTACTTTACATTTTTCACAGATTTTTCTTACCAACCTTTGAGCAATAACAATCCTCACCGCTGGACCCAGTAAAAAATAATCCACCCCTAAATCAATTAGCCTTGGCAAGGTTCCAAGGGCGCTATTAGTATGAAGAGTTGATAAAATAAAATGTCCCGTTAGCGCCGCATGAATAGACAAATCCGCAGTTTCCTTGTCCCTGACCTCGCCAATCATCAAAATATCTGGATCCTGTCGAAGCAACGACCGAAGTCCAAAAGCAAAACTAAAGCCTATATCAGGCTTAACCTGGGACTGATTTATCCCCTCAATAAAATATTCAATTGGATCCTCTAAAGTGGCTATATTTACCCCCTCTTTATTTAAAATATTCAAAATAGAATAAAGAGTTGTGGTTTTGCCGGATCCGGTTGGACCAGTCAAAAAGAAGGCTCCGTCAGTTGTTTTAATACCCTCCTCAATAAGCTCAATATGCTTTTTATTAAAACCTAAGTCCCGAAGCTTTAAAGCTCCCCTTCTTGGGTCTAAAATCCTAATAACTATCTTTTCATTTTCAAGTAGTGGAAAAATTGAAACTCTACAATCTATATCCTTATCGTTAATACTAAACTTAATCCTCCCATCTTGCGGCACGCGCTTTTCGTCTAGTTTTAAATTAGCCAAAACTTTAACCCGAGACACCAAAGATGAATGAATATGAATTGGCAAAGCAAGAGAAGTATGCAAAACTCCGTCTACTCTATAACGAACTCTAGAGGTTTTTGGGGTTGGTTCAATATGAATATCAGATGCTCCACCCTCAATAGCGTGCTTAATTATAACTGAAACCATTCTAGATATTGGAGCCTTTTTAATAGTATCAACTGCTCTAGAATCTTCCTTTTTACCAGAAGAAATATCTTCCCTTGCTTTATTCAAAGCGTCTTCTATTTCATCTTCAATATTTTTACTTTTATTTATAGCCTTAACAAAACTCTGCTTGGAGACAATAAAATATTTGGGTTTTAAATTATTTTTTTTAGCCAAAAAATCTATTGCTTGAGTTGACTTAACATCCTGAGGATTAACAAGACCAATCTTAACCTCTGCCCCCTTTTTAAAAAAAGGAATGGCCTGATATTCTTCTAAATTATCAATTGAAAAAATCTTTAACAATTCAGCTGATATTTGCTTACTTGCAACATCAATATAAGGAACATGTAGCATCTCTCCTTTTACCTTAGCCAGCCCCTCCTCATCTAAAATCTCTTTTTTAAGTAAAATATTCTCAACCTTATCAAGATTCCCTTTAGAGTAGTTGTCTCGAGCAACTTTTGGTGAAATAATCCCCAGATTAACCAATCTATCTAACAATTTTTTCTTAGTAAATATCATAAATTCATTCTGTGTTGTTTTTATATGGATCAAAAGGATTTTTCCTCCCCAATTCATCATTCGATAAATTTTTATATGGTTTTTCTGATAAATTTTTATACTTTACACTCTCCATAAAATCTGCATCAAAAGCCACTATTATATCGTTAATATCGTCTGTACTGTAACCATAATTCACAATCTTAGAATCTAACTCTCCAAATAATTGATTCTTCCAAAAAACTCTTTGATCCCAAATAAAAGTGTAATATAAATAATAACCAACAAACAAAACGTAGAGCAAGATAAAAACCCTAAAAAGCCCCTTAATTTTATTTTTTATTTTTTTCAATTCTCTTTCTGAAAGCTGCATATATTTTATATAATGAGTCTACTGTCCTGGCTCATAATAAGCAATAACACTTAAATTTAATTCTCCGTTATCCAAGGAAGAAAAATTAAAAAATTCAACATCCATTAACCTTAAATTATTTTCAATTGAATTTAAAAGTAATTTTAACCTGTTGTAGGTAACCCCGCTAACCCTCATATCTATCTTTAATCTAGAAACCTTATCAGAAACATCTTCTTGATTGGTTGTCCCTTTGCTATCGTTATAATTTTTGTACTCTAAATTTGAAAACTTAATAAACTGAAGATTCATCTGATTTTCCTTAATCAACTTATCAAGGTAATGGAATAACTCTTTCTTTTGATCGTTTTCTGGTAGAATCGTCTGAACTTTCTTTAAATCATCTGAACTTATTTCATCTAAACTGCTCTTTGTTGCGTATAACCTATTTAAATAATTTTTCTGCTCCTCATAAACTTCTTTTTCCAAATTCATTTTTCTAGACTCAACCTCATTTATTTCTATTAAAATATCTTTAAAATAAAGATTGTAAACAAAATAAGCAAAGAAAAACACAAATATCAAAATAAAATAATCAAAGTTTTTCAATAAAAATGAGTAAGTCTTATTTCTATTATTGTTTTCACTTAAAAGCATAATGTATTAAGCCTACTTTAAGAAAAAATCATCTTTAAAAGTTAAAACTATGTTAAATCGAACATAATCCTCTTCAATACCCTCAACTAAGGTGGCTGAATCTATTCTAACCTCCTCAACCCTATCGCTTGATTCATATGTTTCTAGTTGTTTTGACAAATTATCAAAAGAAGCGGCTCTTGCCTGAAGAGTAATTTGCCTAGTTCCACTACTCTCAAAATTAACATAATAAACATTTTCTAAAGTATTTTTTTCCAAAAAATCAAATAAATTAGACCAATAAATATGACCGTTTATCAATTTGTCAAGCTTTTTAAATTTATTATCCATATCTCTGGATTCCTTCTTATATTTCAAATTATTATGAATCTCTATCTTTAACTGTTCATTTTTATTGGCTAGTTCAGCGCTAGCTTCTTTAATTTCTATTTTTCTATAATCCAAAAATATCCTAAAAATAAAAACTGTAATCAAGAGGAATATTGCAATTAAAAACAAAAAGTGGAATTTTTTTAAAATTTTAACCTTTAGGGCTCCGGAATATTCCTCTAAAATAAAATCTATATTTTTTTCACCCTCTTTAATTGCTTCTTTTTTTCCCCGTATGGCTTTTTTGTTAGTGGATTTATTTAAAAATGATTTAAACTTATCCACATTAAAAACAGTCATTGAGAAAGGTTTTTTCGCCTTCCCCTTTTCTCTTCCTGCAATTTTCTTTTTTATACTAGCATCTTCACTAGAAAATGGCCTATATGCCCCCTTTTTTTGTTCCTTATTTTCCATTTTTTTATTTAAAAAATACAAATAAATAAAAAATATTAAAAATACAAAATAACCACATTCGCCTTACTCATAATTTTTTTGAATATTGTCGCGAAGCGACTCAATAATTTTGATTTTTTTACACAATCTCCCTCATTGCTAGACCAATCGGAACAGATAATTTAGGTCCGATTTCTTCAAAAATAGGCTTTAAATCTTTTGGATAGACAATCCTAGCCCAAGGATCGCCAAGATATACTTTTTTACTTAATTTTTGAGATAAATAATCAGGCAAATAAGAAATAAGCGACGACCCGCCTGTTAGTATAATTTTCTCTATATTTTCTTTTTCCAAATTTTGCCCTAAAGCAAGCTGTTCTTTGAAAAAATCTATGGTGTAATTAACTTCGTCAATTATCGGTGTTATTGTATTTTCAATAGATTTAAAAACCGAACTATTTGCTCCGTTATCACTTATGCCGATATCATATTTAAATTGCTCTGCGCGTTCAACCGAAATGTCCAAGTTTTGGCTTATTTCCTTGGTTATATTGTTTCCGCCCAGTTCAATGCTTCTATTTATAACTGGCAAGCCATTTTGAACCAAAGAAATATTAGTTGCCTTAGCCCCTAAATCAACAATAATTAAAGTTGATTTATCGTTTCCAACTAAAGACCTAATAAGAGCAAATATTTCTGTTTCCAGGCTAAGTAAGCTTAAATTAGCTCTTTGAAAAATATCCATATATTTACTAACAAGCTTTTTAGGTGCACCGGTAATTAAAACCTTTGTGTCTTCTTTTTTTTCTTCTTTGTTTTTTTTATGCTGATCATCGTCAGCGTGTTTTTCTTTTTTACCGCCTATTATCCCTTTTATTTTATTAGATCCCGGCGCTGTTGATTTATTGATGATATTCCAGTTTAATACTATATCCTCAAGAGGCATAGGAATAATCTTTTTAGCCTCCCATTTAACTGCTCCTGCTAAATCTTTTTTATTCATTTGTGGCAAACTTATTACAGAAGTAAAGACAGAAAAAGTCGGTAAAGCTGTAATAACCTTATTACCGGACGCCTTTGATTCCTTGAAGAGATGTTTTAAAATTCTTGCTGCTTCATTCCTGGCTGCATCTGAATCATCTTTGATAATATCAACAGATTGCTCGGTAAAACCGTAAGTAGCAAGTTTTGGGGTTCCTTTATTATCTCCCAATTCGACTAATTTAATACTTGAAGCGCCGATGTTAACGCCCAAATAACTGTAGTTGGTGCTCAATAATCCCATATAAGTAATTTTAGATTGCCGATTTTAGATTTTAGATTGCTAAAAATTAACAAACAAAAATCAAATTAAATCAAAATCTTCAATCTTAATTCTAAAATCTTAAATTATATATATTATACCAGATTTTTTTATCATTTACTAATATCCTCCCTATGTCATCCCATACACACCTACCACCGGAGGGTTGTTATATGGATGATACGGGATCTAACCGTTAAACTCAACAATTACAGAGCCATAACATTTTGACTTTTTCTTATAGAAATTATACAATAAAATTGATATAAAATCAAAATGGCAATGAAAAATTAAAAAAGAAAAATCCACCCTGACCCTCCTTTTCCTAAGGAGGGGACTATAAAATATAATTTAAACAAAATTAATCCGGTTTCCCCCTTTGAAAAAGGGGGAGCAAGGGGGATTTTAAAAATATTGTCGTAAAACTCCGCCCACCACGGCGGGCTGGGTAAAACGATTCATTGATTTTGATTTTTTATATTTGGTTTTTGATATCTTAAATATTTAATTGCCTTTTATAAAAAACTTTTTTCTAATCGGCGATAATTAAAAACACCTTTATGGAAACAATTATGTGGATAGTTTTAGTTGTTATAGCTATTACTATCTTTTGGTTAATTGCCGTTTATAACGGATTGATTAAACTAAAAACCAGAACCAACGAAGCTTGGTCAGATATCGATGTTCAATTAAAAAGACGTTATGACTTGATCCCTAATTTAATTGACACCGTAAAAGGTTATGCAACTCACGAAAAAGAACTATTTGAACGTGTTACCGAAGCAAGAAGCAACGCTATGAATGCGGGAACAGCCGAAGAACAAGGCAAAGCAGAAAACATGCTAACCGACACTCTAAAATCTTTATTTGCGGTTGCAGAAAATTACCCAGACTTAAAAGCAAATCAAAACTTTGCTAAACTTCAAGATGAGCTATCTGATACTGAAAATAAAATTCAAGCCGCTAGAAGATTTTACAACGGCAACGTTCGCGACTTTAATATTAAATTACAAGTTTTCCCTACCAATGTAATTGCCAAACAGCTTGGCTTTGAAAAAAGAGAATTCTTCGAAATTGAAGATGAGAAAGAAAAAGAAGTGCCGAAGGTTAGCTTTTAGCTTCATTAGCTTTTAGAATATGTCATCCCGCACATTCTTTAATATAATCAAATAAAATGATGCGGGATCTAAAAAATTAAATAATCTAATTTAAAAAATTTTTTAATTAACTAAAATTAAAACTATGAATTTTGAAGAAATGCCCAATATTGAAAAAATTAATTTACCGGCTGAAGATAAAGAATTTATGATTGATGAACTTGAAAACATTGGAAATATAATCCAATCGCTTGAAAGCGGTGACAATGATTATGCCTACGCAGATACCAGTGATTCTATGGAAGAATTAGATAATATATTAGGAGAAAACCCTATTTATCAAGCATTATTAGAAAACAGAAAAGAAGCATCTAGAAAAATTATGAATAGCAACGAAGATGAGAAAAAAACTGGATTCAATGAAATAAAAGAATGGGTAAATAAAGTTAAAGAAATTTTATAAATTAATCCATTAACTTGAACCCTCTAGGATTATTCTGCTGAAAAAAAATCTAAAATAATATACTAGCCAGGCAAAAATTTTGTTTATTTTATGTTTTATATAAAAATAAAGTTAAAAAAATATTTTTAGTAACTTTGAGCAACCAATATGGAAAATGGTTTTTTGACGAAATAACGCGACCAGAGCCTACTCCAAGCCCTGACAAAAAAGATGGTTTTGAAAAAGATAATGCAGAATCAGCTATATTTAAAGAAAAATTCGAAGCCCAAGACTATATTAAAAATTATTATCCCGAGCAAATTGATATAGATAAATTTTCTTGGGCAATAAAGAAAGTTCAAGATGAAATTTCCCAAAACGATGGACGCATAAATATTGAAAGTATTGTAGAAAAAACAAATCTACCGCACGAGACAGTTGAAAATATTGTAATTTTTGATTTTCAAAAAAATGTAGCCGGAAATTTACTTGAAGCATACCCTCAAAATAATATTAAAGTATTAGATGTTGACGGCGGACCAACAATTTATCAACACATATTAACATCTCTCGAAGCCGGAAGCATAACTCATTCTGAATTTTTAGAACAAAATAGAGAAGAGGTAAACAGATGGCTTAATCAAGAAGAAGATAGTTATAATTGGGATGCTTATTTTTCACTTATGCAACGAACACTTAAGGAAGATAAAAAATATATGTCAATCCTTCACAAACAAGCTGAATCGGACGATAATCAAACTAAAACACACGCGCAAAATATTTTAAAACTTCTGGAAAGCGAAACAATAGAAGGAATGAAAAATCATCTTCGTACTGTTGTTAGTTCAGTAATACACGGCAATGTTTTTGAAGAAGGACTCGAACTTAATGATGAAGAACAATTTGAGGCAGTTACTGCCTCAGGAAGGGAATCTAATATCGACCTCCTAACTTCAAACTTTACCATAGAGTCTGCCACTTCCGATCGCGCTACCTGGGAAAAGGGAATGAAAAACATAATAGATGTCATTAAGTCTGGGGGTTTCCTTTCCCTCTCTGCTATTCGTAGCGCTGACTGGTATCAAGTTGAAGAAGAACAAATGCCCGCAACCAATATAGATGAAAATGATATTTCTTCTTTTTTAGAAGAAAATGATTTTAAAATTATTGAAATATCAGTACTGGAAGGAAGCGATAAAGAAACAGTGGGCTACGACGGAATGGTGTTTGTATTTGCTAAAAAATTAAAATAAAAAGAAATAAATTTAATTTTATGAACTATCGATTTAAAAACATAGGTAATCTAAATAAAGAGCTAAAAAAACAATTTGACTTATTAAAAAATAACTCAATCAATATTAGTTCTAAAATCAATAAGATTAGCGCTTCTGATGAAGGCATTGAAAAAACTCTTAAAATGGAATCGGAAATTATGGTTGCAATAACCGGTAAGGCAAAGCTATTGCCCAACAGCCAACATCAATTAATGCACTCCTTTTTACAAATTATACAATTTGTTATCGACAAAATAGAAAACAATAAAATCACAAATAAAACTTTAAAAAAAGACCAGCGATTATTTAATAAGGTTGCTGAACTCAGTTATCACTTTGAAGCCTTCTGTAAAGACAAAAAAGAACAATTTATATTATTTGAAAATATAAGAAATTTACTGCGAAATCTTGTTGGAATTATTTTGGGGGATAAATATATGAGCTTCAATCAAATGACTGTTCCTGCTTTTCATATAACCTTTGATTTTAAAACAACTGATCGAAATAAAATAACAAGTAAGCGCATTATAAAAGGATTTATCACAAAAACAATAAAATCCCTTAAAATGAATATTCTTCATGGACCAAATTTAATGGAAGGAAGCCCAAAAAATCCCGGCATTACCGGTTTTGCTGTTATTGATTTTTCTCATATTGCAATTCATACCTTTGTACTGCCACATGGCCTTGAAAACGAGGTTTTTATGGATATTTTCTCGTGTAAACCTTATAATAAAGAAAAAGTTGTTGAATCAATAGAAAAAGAATTTAATGTAAAAAAACATAAAGTAAATTACGAGGTCCTTTCTTTTGGGGAATAAACTTAATTTTATATTTTTTATGCTTATACTAATATTTTTTATCTTTCTTGCATTATTTTCTTTATATTATTTTTTCCCGTTTTATGCTATTGATTCATTTCAGATATTTTTAACCATCTCCACTTTTTTATTTGCAACCTTTACCGGGTTTTTTATTGCTCGCCAGGGCAAACGATATAGCAATATCAGGGAAAACATAACCGCTTTTGACGGCGAAATGTCCGGCCTATACAGGCAGTTTGGGCATCTGGGAAAATTACCTCAAAAAAATATAAAGAAAATCATAAAAGATCATTATAATCTAATAATTAAAAACAAATCTTGGGACTATCACTTTGTAAACAAATCAACCACCCTGACAAATATAAATAATTTAACGGAAAATATTACCAAAAATAAAAACTTGAAGAGCTTGAAAAATCTGGCTTTGCGTGAAATTTTAACCAGCTTGCAAAGACTGCAAGTAATAAGGAAAAAAATGATTGCCCTCCACCAGGAAAGAGTGCCGATATTTAATTGGATAATAATTTTTTTTATATCATTAATTTTGTTTATAACCCTATCAGCTATTCCGTCTCAGGGATTAATACTAGAGTCAATACTAAAGGCGGCTTTTAGTACTTCAATTATTTCTGTCTTAATGCTATTGCATCGCCTTGATAAATTAAAACTGTTCTCAAAAACAACCGGCGAAGAATCGGCTCAAGATGTGTTGAATATATTTTTAGGGAAAAAATAAAATTTGTAAAAATACTTATAATTGTTAAGTCAAATAGCAAGATATTGACAAAATTTATAGGGTACGATAGAGTTAAAATATAATTATCGTACCTATATCTTATGTATCTATCACAAAACACAAAAAAATTATTAGAAAATAAGCTTAATCTTTTAAATAAGTGCCGACCTATTAATAAGACTATTTTAAAAAAGATAAGAGATAATTTTCAGCTTGAAATGACTTATAACTCAAATGCGATTGAAGGAAATACTTTAACTAAAAAAGAAACTTTTTGGGTTGTAAACGAAGGCTTAACCATTAAAGGAAAACCGCTCAAAGAACATTTAGAAGCAATAAATCATCATGAGGCTTTAGGTTTTTTATATGAGATGATCGATAAAGATAAGAAAAATACAATTTCCGGAAATTTGATAAAGCAAATTCATTCCTTGGTTGTTAAAGAATCTGATAGCGAAATAGCCGGTGTATATAGAAATGGTGATGTGTTTATATCTGGCAATGATCATGCACCTCCATCAGGTTTTGAAGTGCAAACAGAAATGGAAAAATTAATAAAATGGCTTAAAAAAGAAAAAAATAATTTACATATTGTTGAATTATCAGCGCTACTCCATCATAAATTAGTTGCTATTCATCCTTTTTGGGACGGTAATGGCAGAACATCAAGAATAATAATGAACATTTTATTAATGAACGCGGGTTACCCAATGGCAATAATTTTAAAAAACGACAGAAAAAGATATTATAGGATTTTATCTGAAGCAGACAAAGGTGACTACAAAAATTTATGCGAATTTTTAGCTCAAAGCGTAATTAGAAGCTTAAATATTTATTTAGAAATATTAAAGCCGTCAAATAAAAAAAACGATAAATTATTACCTCTTGCAGAGTTGTCTAAATATTGCGATTATTCTCCTGCGTATTTAAAAAAACTTGCAATAAACAATAAAATAGAGGCGATTAAAAAAGGAAGGAACTGGTATTCGTCAAAAAACGCTATTAATGCTTATATAAAAGAAATAAAATAATATTTTATGTATTCACAAATAACCAGAAATAAAAGAAAAACTATAATACTAATAGCTATTTTTATTGCCTTTATTCTCGGCTTAGGCTGGCTTTTTGGCGAGCTTTATAACTTTGGTTACGTGGGCTTAATTATTGCCTTAATTATCTCGGTTTTAATGAGCTTAACCGGATACTATAAAGGGGATAAAATCGCCTTAATGTCATCAGGAGCCAAAGAAATTAAAAAAGAAGAAAATCCTTATCTATATAGAATGGTAGAAAATCTAAGTATTACCGCCGGCCTACCAATGCCAAAAGTGCACATTATAAACGATCCGGGAATGAATGCTTTTGCCTGTGGACGTGATCCGAATCATTCATCTGTTGCCGTTACCACCGGGATAATGGAAAAATTGGAAAATGAAGAACTAGAAGGTGTAATCGCCCATGAATTATCTCACATCAAAAACTACGACATTAGGATAATGACCATTGTTATTGTTTTAGTTGGAATAATTGCTTTAATGGCTGACTTCATGCTTCGCGCCCATATCTTTGGCTTCGGCGGTCGAGACCGAGACAGCAAAAGCGGACCTTTAATGATTATTGGGCTAGTTTTAATGATTCTCTCCCCTTTTATTGCCCAGTTAATTCAACTGGCGGTTTCCAGAAAAAGAGAATTTTTGGCTGATGCCGATGGATCACTTTTAACTCGCTACCCTGAAGGATTAGCCAGAGCTTTAGAAAAAATATCACAAGACAATATACCAATTAAAAAAGCCAGTAATGCAACCGCTCATCTATATATTGCCAACCCGCTTAAAGGTAAAAAAGTTTCTAAACTTTTTTCTACCCATCCACCGGTAGCTGAGAGAATTCAAGCACTCCGAACAATGGGAAGATAAAAAATATCAAAATGCAAAAATCAAACATCAAAATTAAGGAGTCGCTTCGCGACAATTTATTAAAATCTGCCGAAGGCAGACTATTTTTGCATTTTACTTTGTCATTTTGATTTTTGAGATTTGATTTTTAATTTTTTAAACTATGTCATTTTTAAATAAATTTACAACTTCATATAAAGGCGCTCTTAATGATGCCTATAAACTAGCCCGGGAAATAAATAATCCGCTTATTGAACCGGAACATATTTTCTTTTGCCTAATTAATCAAAAAGGCTCTCTGGGAAATCATATAATCAATAAATTCAAAATATCAAAAAGCCAACTAAAAAAAGATCTGGCAATAACTTTTCAAAATCAAGAAAAAAAACCATCGCCAAAATTATCCGGGAAAAGCAAAGAAGTTATTAAAAAATCATTAATAATTTCAAATAATCTTAACCATACTTTTATTGGCACAGAACATCTTTTGCTTGCCATCCTAAAGATAAACAATATAAATATTAAAAATTTTCTTAAAAAATATAAAATCAACCCGACAAAACTGGAAGAACAAATAAATGTGACGCTTAAAACTATTTCTAAATTCTCAGAACTTCCAACTCAGAAAATACCCGGTAGCATAGAAGAGTTTGATTTTTTTGGCCAAGAAGTCGAAGCTCCTACTGATTTTATGATAGAAATGACCGAAAAGTCTGCTGTAGAAAAATTTGATCCTGTTATTGGAAGAGATGATGAAATAAATAGAATTGCTCAAATTCTTTGCCGCCGCAAAAAAAATAACCCCCTGCTCTTAGGCGAACCTGGAGTTGGTAAAACCGCTATCATAGAAGGATTGGCAAAAAAAATACACGATCTTGAAGTTCCTTCAATGCTTTTTGGCAAGAAAATAATCAAACTGGACCTTGGCAATGCTATTGCCGGCACAATGTTTAGGGGAGAGTTCGAGTCTCGTCTTAAAAACACTATTGAAGAAATTCAAAAAAATCCTGATGCTATTTTATTTATCGATGAAATACATAACATAGTTGGCGCCGGATCATCTAATGGTTCATTGGACGCAGCTAATATCTTAAAACCGGCGCTGTCGCGCGGTGAATTTAGTGTTATTGGAACAACTACGCTGTCTGATTATAAAAAAAATATTGAGAAAGATCGGGCCTTGATCAGAAGGTTTGAATCCATTAAAGTTGAAGAACCGGATTATAAAAAAACTTTAGAAATTTTAACTGAACTTAAAAAATATTACGAGGATTTCCACAAAATAAATATTAATCCAGAGGCAATAGAAAGTTCCATTAATCTTTCTACCCGCTACATAACCGACAAATTTTTACCGGATAAAGCAATCGACCTAATCGACGAAGCGGCGTCCAGGATAAAAATCAAAAAGCAAAAATATAATTTAAATTTTATTCAATCTAAATTTGAGAAAAAATTTAAAAAAATTCAGGAAGAAAAAAGATTTTATATCAATGAAGAAAACTACAAAGAAGCAGTAAGATTAAAACAAAAAGAAGAAAATATTAAAAAAGAATTTAATAGCTTTAAAAGACTTAAGGATCAAGCTCAAAAGATATTTTTAGGAGAAATAAACGAAGAAGATATTATAAAAGCTGTTTCTAAGTATACCCATATACCGGTTGAAAAGTTAAATTTAAGCAACAAGCAAAACATTGTAGAACTTGAAACAAAATTAAACAATAAAATTATCGGGCAAAAAGAAGCTATTCAAGTAGTCACTAAATATCTAAAAAGATCTTTGCTTAATATATCCCACCCAGAACGTCCATTGGGATCATTTCTCTTTTTGGGTCCAACCGGCGTGGGTAAAACCGAACTGGCCAAAGTTATAGCCAAAACTGTCTTTGGCAGCAAAAAGGCCATGATCAAGCTAGATATGAGCGAATTTGCTGATAAATTCAACACTTCTAAGTTGATCGGGGCCCCTGCTGGTTATGTTGGTTATCAAGAAGGCGGGAAATTAACAGAATTTGTCAAACACAACCCTTACAGCTTGGTGTTGTTTGATGAAATAGAAAAAGCTCACCCGGATATCTTTAATCTCCTGCTTCAAATATTAGAAGACGGGGTTTTAACCGATGCAGGCGGTGAAACAATTAACTTTAAAAACACCTTAATAATCCTCACTTCAAATATCGGGCTGAAAGATTTTTACTTTAAAAACGATATTGGCTTTGGCCCTAAAGGCAAAAAGGACTTTAATTTTAATGAGCTAAAAAATAAAATAAATTCCGGAGTCAAAAAAACGCTTCGTCCGGAACTTTTAAGCAGACTGGACAAAATATTGATTTTTAATCCATTAAAACAAAAAGATATGGAAAAAATAGTTAAGTTGCAACTAGACGAATTAAACAATAGACTGGCTGAAAAAAACATTAAAATTAAAAGTGATCAAAAGGCTATAAAACATTTATCGAAAATTTCTTATTTACCAGATCAAGGCGCCAGAGCCGTCCGAAAGACAATTCAAAACAAAATCGAAGATGAACTCATCGAAATGATGCTAAAAAATAAAAAAAATGGTAAAATAAAGATAGGAGCAGGAATTGTTACTGTAGAAGATTTAGAATTTAGAATATAAAGCCTATGAATGAAGAGAAAAATAAAGATTATATCAGCGATCAAATCCCCAATCAATTGCCAACACTAAAAATGGGGAGCGAGCTAAATCAGGAACAAACAAATGAAGCTACCGGGCCATACCCAGAAAGGCAATCATCAGAAGATAGTAATCAAAGTGCGTGGAATAAGCTAAAGCTAGCATTAAGAATAAAAAAGAAAAAAGAGGAAAAAGGAGGAATAATTGAAAAAGGGAAAAAAACATATAAAAAATTCAAAATTCTAAAATGGATCATGGCTGCGTTTTCTTGTTCCTCGGTTATTATTGGCGGAACTATAATTGCTGTAATAGTTGTAATTATAATACTGGCTGTTTTATGCAATGAAAATAAAGCTTTTTGCGCCTTTGAATGGTTAAAAAACTTTTTTAATTAATTTTTCAACAATATACTAACTATGAAATTACCGGAACTGGACTATAAAAAAGTAGCCTTATTTATAGGTTTTATTTTAACGGCCTTGTTTTTTGGCTGGTTAATTTATATGATGTTTTTTGGATCTCCTGGACAAAAAACAACAACCGATGAAGATTATGAAGACTACTATAATTTAAAAGACGGACAAAACATTAATATAAATCAAACCGGTCCCGGCGGACTTGCTACGCGTGATAAAAATGTTAACACTAATAAAGAAATTATTGATGAAACCAAAGATCATCTGCCAAAAACAAAAGATATCACAAAAGTAACTAAAGATATAGTAAAAGCGCCAATAATTGACAATACCGGCGATGGCGTTATTTACTACAATAATCAAGACGGAAAATTTTATGAAATATATAAAAACGGAGTAACTAAAATTCTTAGTGATCAAACTTTTTACAGCGCTCAAGATATCTCTTGGTCAGATGATAAAAATAAGGCAATTATTGAATATCCAGACGGATCAAATATAATTTACGATTTCTCAACCGAAAAACAAACAACCCTGCCGGCTAACTGGGGAGATTTTAACTTTGCTTCTGATAATAAAAAAATTGTCACCAAAAGCTTAGATAATAATCAAAACAACAATCACTTAATAATTGCCAACACAGTAACTGGCAATGCAAAAATTATCGAAGAACTGGGAGACAAAGCTTCAAGCTTTCAAATAAACATTTCCCCTACCAATCAAATCGTTGCTTTTTTTACAAAAAATATCGACCTTCATCATCAGGAAATCTTCCCCATAGGCCAAAACGATGAGAAATTTAGCTCTTTTGTTGTTGACGGCCAAGGCTTTCAAGGCAAATGGAGCCCTAGCGGAGAGCAAATACTCTATAGCGTTTATAATATAAGAGAGGACTACAAACCCAACCTTTGGATAACAAGTAAATTTGGGTCAGCTAAAAGAAGAATTTTAATTAACACTTGGGCTGAAAAATGCGTATTTTATAGCAATAGCGTAATATATTGCGGGGTGCCTCAAAAACTGGAAAAAATGATGGGTTTATCCCCAAACTACGCAATAGATGTTCCGGATGATATATACAGAATTGACTTAAGCATAAACTCTACAGAAAAAATACCTTTACCGGAGATAGACCACAATATAGAGAACCTTATGGTTACTAATAATGAGCAAGAGTTATATTTTACCGATCGCCGAACTGGAAGACTTTATAAAATTAATTTGTAAATAATCCAAATAACAAGACTTATGAAAGAAAAAAATAAAGATATACATCTTTTCATATTATCGCTGATAATACTTTTTGTTATTTCAATTTCTCTTTTGGGAATTTTAAAAATAACTGGTTCATATATGGCTAAAAATAGTGATACAGAAAAAGAAGAAAATTTATCAATTAATGATAATATTAAAAAAACAGAAGTACCGCTTGGCGATCCGTTAATAGTTCCTGCGTCAAAAGTAAAATAAACAGTTTTTAAAATTTTTAACCCCTCCTGGCCTCCCCTTGTCAATGGAGGAACTTTTTATCACAATTCTCCCCCTGATAAGGGGGAGTCAGAGGGGGTTTCTTCGTTAAATAACTAAATATGCCTAAACAGCAAACAATTTATATTTGCTCTAAATGTAACGCACAAGCCCCTAAGTGGCAAGGGAGATGCCCTGAGTGTGGTGGCTGGGGAACTCTCCAGGAGGAAAGCAAAACTAAGGAGGATAAAAGCAAAACTACTGGCAAGATAAGCGAACTTACAAGTCTTAATAAAATAGAAGGTAAAAGTATACAAAGAATCAAAACTAATATTCAAGAATTTGATAGAGTTTTGGGCGGAGGAATTGTCCCAGGGAGCTTAACCTTAATTGGCGGTGAACCTGGTATTGGCAAATCTACTTTGGTTTTGCAAATTTCCGGCTTAGTTAAAAATACTTTATATGTCTCTGGCGAAGAATCGGCTCAGCAAATAAAATTAAGACTGGACAGACTTAAAATAAGCGGTGATGATATTTTATTCTCTGCCGACATTGAAGTTGAGAATATTTCAAGAACAATCGAAGAAGTAAGACCCGGACTAGTTATTGTAGACTCAATCCAAACCATTAGATCTCAAGAAATAGAAAGCGAAACCGGGAGCATATCGCAAATTAGAGCAACAACCGTAAAACTGCTTGAGGTAGCCAAGAAAAATAATGTTCCTGTTTTTATAATCGGACACATTACCAAAGACGGCCAAGTGGCTGGCCCTAAAACATTAGAACATTTAGTTGATACAGTCACTTATTTAGAGGGTGATGAAGCTCAGGATTTCAGAATTTTAAAAACCAAAAAAAATCGTTTTGGCCCAACCTCTGAAATCGGAGTTTTTGAAATGGAACCTCAAGGGCTAAAAGAGATTAAAAATCCGTCTGGAATATTTTTAGATTCGGGTGATAAAACTAATCCTGGCACAACTATCAGCTCAATCATTGAGGGCACAAGATCGTTTTTAATCGAAGTTCAAGCTTTAGTTAGTAAAACTATTTTTGGATATCCCCAACGAAGAGCCTTCGGCTTTGATACCAATAGATTGCAAATCCTATCAGCTGTCTTAACTAAAAGAGCTGGGATAAATTTAATTAATCAAGATATAAATTTAAATATTGTTGGTGGAATAAAAATAAGCGAACCGGCAGTTGATCTAGCAGTGTGCCTGGCTATTGTTTCGGCTTATAAAAATAAGCCTTTGCTAAAAAATTTAATTGCTATTGGTGAGATTGGTCTAGGCGGTGAAATTAGAAAAGTTAACAAAATAGATCAACGAATAAAAGAAGCCAAAACCCTAGGATTTAATAAAATTATTACTCCAAGTTTTTCTTTAAAAGAAAAAATAAATGGAATTGAAATTGTTCAAGTAAAAACATTAAAAGAAGCTATTGAAAAGGTATTTTAATTAATTACGTAATTAATTACGTAATTTAATATGTAATTAAACTTATTTATATTTTTTAAAAACACCTTTAAAAAGATAAAGCCCAGTTGGTTTTTGCACCAACTGGGTCTTTTTAAAATAGAAACTACTCTTTCTTAAAGTGATTAACCGCATATTTTTTATTTAAACATAACAGTGAACATACCACGGTATGTTCACTTACCTACTCTAGATGCACACTTTCTTCAAATTGCTTAATTTTTTCTTTTAACTCTGGATATTTATTAAATTCCGGGTCTTCTTCCATTATTTTTACAGCTTCCTCATTAGCTTTTTGAATTATGCTAAAATCACTTAAACTGGCTATTTTAAATTCCGTCATTCCTGATTGCATTTTACCGTAGATATCTCCATAACCTCTAAACTCTAAATCTCTTTTAGCCAGTTCAAATCCATCACTGCATTCTTTTAAGGCTTCCAATCTGCTTAGAGTATTTTCACTAACACTATCACTAAAAAGAAAACAATAAGATTGATATTTACTCCTGCCGACCCGACCTCTAAACTGATGTAGTTGAGCCAATCCAAAACGCTCTGCTCCTTCAATTAACATTACCGTAGCATTGGGAATATCAACTCCAACCTCTACTACTGAAGTGGAAACTAAAATTTTTATTTTATTATCCAAAAAATCATTCATTATCTCTTCCTTTTCAGTTGCTTTTAATTTTCCATGAAGCTTTCCCATTTTAATATCTGGAAAAACTTTTTTGTTTAACCGCTCATATTCTTCGGTTACAGATTTAACTCCTAATTTATCACTCTCATCAATTAAAGGACAAATAACAAAAACTTGCCTGCCCTCTTCTATTTGACTGCGGATAAATTTATAAGATTCTTGCCTTTCACTCGGTTCAATTATTTTAGTTATAATCTTCTTTCTGTCCTTTGGCATCTGCCTAATTACACTTAAATCTAAATCCCCATAAATAGCCAAATGTAGCGTCCTTGGTATTGGAGTTGCTGTCATTGATAAAAAATGTGGGCTTGTTTTTTTATCACCTGACTTTTGAATTATTTTTCCTCTTTGCTCTACTCCAAAGCGATGCTGTTCATCAACTACTGCTAAAGCTAAATTTTTAAATTCAACCTTATTTTGAATCAAAGCATGGGTTCCAATAATAATTTGAACCTTGCCATTGGATATTTTTTTCAAAAAATCTGCCTTTTTTATCTTTTCTTTTGTTGAACTAATTTTTTGTTCAGTTCTAGTTAAAAGCGCTAAACTAATATTAAAATCCTTATAAACTTTTTTTAATGACTCATATTGTTGCTTGGCTAAAATTTCCGTGGGAGCCATATAAGCTGATTGAAAACCATTTAAGGCAATGTTCAACATAGCTATAGCGCTAACCACGGTTTTACCTGAGCCAACATCTCCATCAAGCAGTCTATTCATTGGATAATCTTTTTGTAGATCCTTTAAAATACTCCAGGACGATTTTCTTTGATCATCAGTTAAGGTAAAAGGCAGGCTATCAACAAATTTTTTAACATCTTCTTCCTTAAACTCTATTTTATCTGCTGCGCTTTTTTTAATTTTATTTTTAACTGCTTGTTTTTGCAGTTGAACTAAAAACAGCTCATCAAACTTTAATCGCAACCGAGCTTTTTTAATTAATTCTTTATTATCAGGAAAATGAACTTGCTTTAAGACTTCACTTAAATTAAGTAAATTCAACTTATTTTTAATTTCTCCCGGCATCCAGTCTTTAACATTTCTTATTAAAGGAAAAATAGACCGAACAAAAAATCTTATCTGCTTATTAGTTATTCCTTGGGTAAGTGGATAAACAGGTGCCAATCTACCAGTATTAGACGCATCTTTTCTGGCCTTTTCGTATTCAGGTCCCACCATTTGCATGCTATTAAAATCAATATCAACTTTACCTGATAAATAAATATTATTCCCTGGTCTTATATTTTTAATCAAAAAAGGCTGATTAAACCAGACTACCTTTATTGATCCAGTTTCATCACTAATAACAGCTTCGGTAATATTTCTTCTTTTTACCGGACTTCTTCTATTTTCTATTAAATCTACCCTGCCCTCTATAGTTACAACTTCGCCGGGAGTTAAGTCTTTTATTTTTTTAACATTAGTAAAATCGTCGTAACGGAAAGGATAATAATAAACAAGATCAGCTACTTTTACTATGCCTAATCTTTTTAATTTAGAGTTAATTTTTTTAGCAATCGGAGAAATACTACCGACTGGTGAATCAAAATTGACCATATAGATAAACTTTGTGCACCCGGCAGGAATTGAACCTACATTACAAGATCCGCAATCTTGCGTTCTATCCGTTGAACTACGGGTGCTAAAAAAATTACCACCGATAATATCGGTGGAATTAATTTTTTAATACTTAAAATATTTTCAAATTTTCAAATTTTTAACGCTCTTCCCAACGAATCAGAAATCGATTCATTTTCTTTATCAACATCCTCTTCTAAATATTTGCCTAATAAATCCCTTAATTCCAAAGGTGAAACATTGCCTATTGGCATAACTAACTGAGTATGTAATATATTATCAACTTCAAAATATAATTTTTTAACCTGAGGGGCTTTATAAATAATCCAAAACTTAGATAAATTATCGTATTCATAAAAATTACGCCCCAGCAAAATACCCCTGTCGGTAATAGAAAAATCTATATTTCTAGGTTCGCCCTTTAACGAATTTATTAAAATAACCCCGGCTAATATAACAATAATTGCAAAAATAAAATTACCTGTAACCACACTGTATAAAAACATAAAAGCACCAACTGAAAAAGACACTATATACCAAGATAATTTTCTTTCATGTTTTTCGTATTCCGGAAAGCTCCAATTTAATAAAACTTTACCCGGATCAATTTGATTTTCTTGTTTATCTTTAAAACTTTCCATAAAAATTAAAAATTGACAAATTTTTAAGAAATTATATAATAAGACTGTAGAAAAAATATCTATACTTATAATATACACTAAAAAATCCCGATTGTCAATTTGATCGGGTTATTATGTTATACAATAAAAACTTTAATTTCACACCAGAGTGGAGGGATGCCGGAGCGGTTGAACGGGACAGTCTTGAAAACTGTTGAGCCTTAAC